>JBLNBW010000021.1:0-24630 GCA_050260255.1 Rhodospirillaceae bacterium
CGCTGTGCCGCATGGATTCGTGCCTTGCGTGCATGGTGTGCGTGTCCGGTTGTCCTGCGGTCGCCGAGCGCGCCTTCGACGGTCCCGCGTTCATGCTCAAGCTGCGCTACATGGCGAAGCATCCGGCGGATACCGGCGATCGTCTCGGCCAGGCGATCGGAGGCGGCATGCTCGAGTGCTACGGCTGTGACCTGTGCACGCAGCTCTGTCCGGCCGATTTGAGCCCAGCCCAGGCGATACGCGAGTTCCGCCGCGAAATGATATTCGGAGGAGGAAGCAAATGACCAAGCTTGCGTTGCCGCGCAACACGACGCGGCAGGCCGAGTCGATGCTGTACGGCGACGTTGCGCGCCGCATGCACCGCGCGAGCGGCGCGATCATCATCCTGTTCGTGCTCGTGCACGTCATCGTGCAGGCCGTGCGGCACGTACCGATTTTCGCGTCGGCCAACGCAGCAGCGCCATGGCTACAGCCTCTGCAGGAGCAGAACTGGATACACGCGATCCTGTCGTTCGCGATCGTCTTTCATACGCTGTACGGCTTGAAGCTGCTTGCCGGTGAACTCGGTTTCCGCATCGATTACAAAATGGCGTTCTGCGCCATCACCACGGTGAGCGGCTTGTTCGCCCTGCGGGAGGTTCTCCGTTATGCAGGCATCTAACCGTGTGGTGTACGGCCGAGCGTTTCGCGTCACGCCGGCCTGGATGTGGTGGGTGCAGCGCCTTTCGGGCTTGGCACTCGGACCGCTCGTTGCCTTGCACATGTGGGTTCCGGACCTCGACAAGAGCAGTGCGCTCAATGCACTGATACTCGCCCTGGTGGTCGGCCACGGCTATAGCGGCATCAAGCGCATGGCGCAGTCCGAGCGCGCATCGTCGGTCGTGGCGGCGCACGCGTGGGCGTGGTTGGCTGCCGTAACGGTATTTGGACTGCTCATCGTGCTGTTCGGACAGTAGGGCCGCGGAGGCGACGGGATGGCCGCAGCGTGCGGACCGATGCTCGCGACAGGGAGGAATTGAGCGATGGATATGCGTCTTGCCGGCAAAACGGCGCTCGTGACGGGCGCAAGCAGCATAGGCCTGGGACGCGCCATCGCGCTCGGTCTGGCGCGCGAAGGTGTGATTCTCGCAATCACTTCTCGGCGTGGCGATTTGCTGCGCGAGCGCGCGCAGGAACTCGCACAGATCTCAGGACACGAGCCGGCCGTGATCGAGGCCGATCTGTACGAAGCGGGCGCGCCGGAGCGGCTCGCAGCGGCTGCGATTGAGCGTCTGGGCCATGTCGACATCCTCATCAACGCAGCGGGCGGGAGCCGGCCGACGACTTTCGATGCGGCGAACGCGATTTGGGAAGAAGCGATGATGCTCAACTTCTTCCGTCTGCGCGAGCTTACGCACGCCATCGTGCCGGGCATGGTCATGCGCAAATGGGGACGCGTCATCAACCTTACAGGCTCTTCGGAGCCGCACATCATCAATGCGGCCAACTCGGCGAAGGCGGCGATACATGCCTGGTCCAAGGGTCTGTCGCGCCAAGTAGCGGCAGATGGCGTGACGATCAATTGCATCAAGCCAGGGCGCATCACCAGTGAACAGATGCTGCGCATGCACCCTACCGAGGAGAAGCGCCGCGAGTTCACGCGCGACGTGCCGATGGGCCGCTTCGGTGAGCCGGACGAGCTGGCGGATCTCGCCATATTCCTCGCGTCGCCACGTGCAAGCTACATCACCGGCACCGTGATTCCGGTCGATGGCGGGCTGAGCCGCTTCGCCTTCTGAGGCAACCGTTCAACGATATATCGATAAACGAGGAGGACTCATGAAACAACATACCAAGCGCGCTCTCATCGCTGCGGCTGCGGCCTGCGTCTGCACGGGGAGTGCCATGGCCCAGAATTTCCCGACGAAGCCGGTACGCATCGTCGTAGGGCTTGCGCCCGGGGGTGGCACGGACATCGTGAGCCGGCTGGTGGGGCAAAAGCTGAGCGGCGAAATCGGCCAGCAGGTAATCATCGACAATCGCCCGGGCGCGAGCGGCAACATCGCCGCCGAGATCGTGGCGAAGGCGCCGGCTGACGGCTATACGCTCATCGTCGTGACCGCGAGTCATGCGATCAACCCCAGCCTCTATTCGAAGATGGCCTACGACCCCATCAAGGACTTTGCTGCCGTCAGCCAGCTCACCGAGCAGCCGTATCTCTTCGTCGTAAATCCCAACGTTCCCGCGAAGTCGGTAAAGGAGTTCATCGCGCTGGCGAAAAGCCGCAAGGGCGGCCTCACGTATGCGTCTTCCGGCGCCGGGCTGCTTGGACACCTCGGCATGGAACTGCTCAAAACGCAGGCGAAGTTCGAGGCGGTGCACGTTCCTTACAAGGGAGCAGGTCCGGCACTGGCCGATACCATCGGTGGCCAGGTTGACGCGTTCCTGCCGACCATCATCTCGGGGTCGCCGCAGGTAAAGAACGGCAAGGTGCGCGCGATCGGCGTCACGACGCTCAAGCGCTCGCCGCTGCTGCCCGAGATTCCGACGATCGCCGAGCAGGGCTTTCCGGGCTTTGAAGTGAGCGGCTGGTACGGCGCACTGACGCCGGCCGGAACGCCTAAGGAGATCGTGTCGTATCTGCAGCGCGAAATCGCGAAAGTCCTACGCTCGCCGGACGTGAAGGAAAAACTGGCGGCTCAAGGTGCGGAAGGCGTCGGCAATACTCCAGAGCAGTTCAGCGCATACGTTCAGTCGGAGGCGGTGAAGTGGGGCAAGGTCGTCAAGCGCGTCGGCGTGCGCGTCGACTGACGGCAGCAGCTTCATGTCCGAGCCGCAACATCTGAGCGCCGCGTGCCGGCGGGAGCTGGATCTCGCTGGTCGCAAAGCGATCATCTATTCGCTTCCGGCGCTCGCAGCGCAGGTGCCCGGCACCGTGGAGCGCATGCCGGTGTCGCTGCGTATCGTACTCGAATCGCTGCTACGCAACTGCGACGGGCAACGCGTCCAGGAAAACGACGTGCGGCAACTCGGGAGGTGGAAGCCGCGCGAAGCGCGAACGAAAGAAATACCGTTCGTGGTCGGCCGTATCGTGCTGCAGGACGTCGCCGGCATACCGCTGCTGTGCGATCTGGCAGCGATGCGCGCGGCACTGGCACGCCAGGGGTACAACGCCTCCATCGTCCGGCCCCAGGTGCCGGTCGACATGGTGATCGATCACACAGTGAGCGTCGATTACTACGGCACCGCCGATGCGATCGAGCGCAACATGGCGCTGGAATTTCAGCGCAACGACGAGCGCTTCCGCTTCGTAAAATGGGCCATGCAGGCCTATCCCGGCATCAAGCTGATACCGCCCGGGTACGGCATCCTGCACCAGATCAACCTGGAGTATTTCGGGCGCGGGCTCCTGTCGTGCGAGGGGGTGTACTACCCGGACACGCTGGTCGGCACCGATTCTCACACTTGTATGATCGCGGGTCTCGGCGTGGTGGGCTGGGGTGTGGGCGGCATAGAAGCCGAAGCCGCGCTGCTCGGCCAGCCCATCGATCTGCTCACGCCGGACGTCGTCGGCGTGAACGTCACCGGGACTCTGCGGCCCGGCGTGACGGCGACCGATCTCGTCCTTCACGTCACCGAGCAATTGCGCAAGGCGAAAGTGGTCGGCAAGTTCGTCGAGTTCTGCGGCGATGGGGTAGCGCGCCTCTCGGTGCCCGACCGTGCGACGCTGGCAAACATGGCGGTCGAGTACGGTGCGACGATAGGGTATTTCCCGTACGACGAGCAGACGTCGCGCTATTTGAGGGAAACCGGCCGTGACGAAAGCGAAGTGGCGCTCGCCGATGCCTATTACCGCGCGCAAGGCCTCTTCGGTACGGCGAGTCCGCGCGACATTGACTACAGCGAACTCATTACCCTCGATCTCGGCGATGTTGTGCCGTGCGTGGCGGGGCCGAAACGGCCGCAGGACCGCATACCTCTTGATCGTGTGCATACGCGCTTTACCGAATTGCTCGCGGCATCCCCGCAAGACGGCGGCTACGGCAAGACCCAGGATGCGAAGATTAGCGGGCGGGGCATCGCGGACGGGCAGGTGCTCATTGCCGCGATAACATCCTGCACCAATACCTCCAATCCTGCGCTTATGCTTGCAGCGGGGCTTTTAGCACGCAATGCGTTGCGGCGTGGCTTGCGCACGCAATCGTGGGTCAAAACGTCGCTCACGCCGGGCTCGAAGGTCGTCGGCGATTACCTTCAGTCCACCGGACTCCAGGAATATCTCGATGCGCTGGGTTTTAGCGTCGCCGGCTACGGCTGTGCGACATGCGTCGGCAATTCCGGGCCGTTGGATCCCGCGATCGAGCAGGCAGTGAATGAAGACGACGTTATCGCGTGCGCGGTGCTTTCCGGCAATCGCAACTTCGAGGCGCGCATACATCCGGCAGTGCGCGCCGCCTTCCTTATGAGCCCGCCGCTAGTCGTGGCCTACGCGTTGGCCGGCACAATAGCCATTGATTTTGCCACGCAGCCCCTGGGCCATGACCGCGACGGCAAGCCGGTAGCACTGGCAGAGCTGTGGCCCACGCAGGAAGAACTGCAGTCTCTTCTGCGGCGGGTGTCACGGCCGGAAGGATATCGGGCCGCATATCGCGCGGCGGTCGGTGGCGAGGATCCGCTGTGGAGCGCGGTTGCGACACCGATCGGTCCGCTATACGGCTGGGAGACGGCCTCTACTTACATCAAGGAGCCGCCTTACTTCCAGGACCCGGCCCTTTCCCGATCCAGCCTGGTCAACATCACGGGTGCACGTGCACTCGCGATTCTCGGAAACTCGGTGACGACGGATCACATCAGTCCGATCGGCACCATCAAATCCTCGTCCCCGGCAGGGCGTTACCTGGCGGAACGCGGTGTTTCGCAGGCGGACTTCAATAACTATGGCTCGCGCCGCATGAACCATGAAGTGATGGTGCGTGGGACATTCGCCAACGTGCGGTTGCGCAATCTGATGTGCCCGGGAGTCGAAGGCGGCATGACGGCGTATCAGCCGAGCGGCGAGATCACGACGATTTACGACGCGGCGATGCGTTATGCCGCGGCTAGCGTTCCGCTGGTCGTCATCGCGGGTGAAGAATATGGCACGGGCAGTGCGCGCGACTGGGCGGCGAAAGGCACGCGCCTGCTTGGCGTGCGCGCCGTAATCGCAAACAGCTTCGAGCGCATCCATCGCAGCAATCTCGTCGGCATGGGGGTGCTGCCTTGCCAGCTGCCTGCCGATGTTTCGGCCCGAACGCTCGTTCTCGACGGCAGCGAAGAATATGCTCTTACTGGTGTCGAAGGCGATGTAGCACCGCGCCAGCGTGTCAAGCTCGCCATCCGACGACGCAACGGCTCGGTGCAGCAGGTGCCACTGACGCTGAGGCTCGACACGATGGCGGAGATCGACTACGCGCGCCGTGGCGGCATCCTGCCATACGTGCTGGATCTGCTCGCCGCGCGAGCGCCCGTACATGACTAAGATCATGCAGCAGTCGATATTAGGGTACAAGGGACGAGCAGTCCGCATCTGCCGCTGACAGGCACTTCGACCGGACGTCCACGACTTCATGCTAGGAGCCAGGAAAGACTGATGAGTGCAACAAACGCATCGATCGTCGACGTACGCATCGACGCCCGCGAGGCCGGACACGTCGCGTACGTCACCGTGAACAACGTCGAGCACCGCAACCGCCTGGGTAAGAGCGGCAAGCAGGACCTGATAGACGCGTTCAAACAGCTCGCATCCGACGAGCAGCTGAGAGTCGCCGTGCTGACGGGTGCAGGCGAGAAGTCGTTCATCGCGGGCTCGGACCTTGCCGAGATGAAGGACCTCGACGGCAAGGGACAGGAAGAGGTGAGCACGAAGACTCATCATGCCTGCGACGCCATAAGACGGTTGCCGGTGCCCGTCATCGCGCGCATCAACGGCTACTGTCTCGGCTCCGGCATGGAGCTCGCTGCCGCGTGCGACATGCGTGTGGGAGTGACACATGCGCGCTTCGGCATGCCGGAAGTGAAGTTCGGCATACCTTCGGCCATGGAAGCGTGCCTGCTGCCCACGCTGATGGGCTGGGGCAAGGCGCGCGAACTCGTTTATACCGGTGAGATGATCGACGCGGACGAAGCGTATCGCACCGGCTTCCTCGACCGGCTCGTCACCACCGAGGAATTGGACGCCGGAGTGGAGAAATGGGTGTGCGCGATCTGCGCCGCAGGACCCCGCGCGATCCGCATCCAGAAGGCGCTCGTCGCGGACTGGGAAAAAATGTCTATCGCGGAAGCGGTGCAGCGCGGCATCCGCGCCATGGTCCAGTCGCGCGAGACCGACGAGCCGCGGCGCCTCATGCAGGCCTTCATCGATCAGCGCAAGACGGCGCGCCGCTAGGCCCGCCATCCGCGGAATCGGGTAATAGTGGAGCGGAGCGCTCGGCGAATACACCGGCAACCGCCTGCGCTGGACCGCTGTTCATCAACCGCGGTATCCAGGCGGGTACTTCCGCATTACTTTGCCGACTCTACGATGTAGCTCGCATCGCGGCACGGATCCTCTCTCACCGATGCCGAACGGCCGTTTCGCGCCACAGTAATCGTCCAACTTTTCTTTTCCCCGACGAGGCAGAACGCACCGGTGTGCGAAGGCCGCCTGGAAGCGTCGACAGCGATCATCAGTGAGCAAGCCTTAGGCAAAGCGTCACTCAGATTGACCTTCTCGCCGATGAGAAGCTTCTCGTCGATCTTCCACAGTGAGCCATGTACGTCACTCATCGCAAAGTACGCGCGCTCACGCGGAGAGTAGACTATGGCCGAAAAACCCAGATCCTTCGTTCTGTCAGCGTTTAATTTGATGGCGTGGACTGTAACGGAGAGCGTCACCGGGTCTATTCGCCATATCATCGGCAGAATGTTACTCGTCACGATTGCCTCGCCCTGTCGGCCCAGGGCTAGACCCGGCGGGCACGCCTTCGGCAGGTCGACCCACTGCCACCCGGGCAATGCGATGAAGATCCGCTCCGGGCCGTTCAGTCTGGTCTTATCCACCGACAAACCGTCTGTGGTAAGGGACCACACCAGCCGCCGTGATTCATCTGGAACATCTTGAAGCGTGGACCGCCGGTCCTCGATACCTTTGGCTTGTGGCGATTTGCCAATAACTGGATTACTCGCCACAACAAAGAGGAAAGCCGAGAGGACAGCGACGAGCTTTAGGGAAATTCGGAACGCGACTTCATTCGTCATAAACACACTCCTTCCCGCTAGGGACTCGGAGCAGTGCTTGAGACGAACCGTCTTTTGGTACCGGGTGCCTGCGAAAAACCCGGCTAAGCGAAGATCGCTTACGTTGAAACGTCGTTCGTACACTATAACAGCGCTTGCCACGACGTCAAGAACGTTACGTTATCGTTGGGATAAGCAGAGATGGAGTCACCACGTGTTCCGACAAATCGAGTGGCAGCTGCGACCAGTCCGGAGATCAAGACGCCGACGCCACGGGACCGCGAAGAGAGGCACGTGACGTGTTGTGCGTCGACTGTTTGCTATACCTGTCGCTGGATGGTCGCGCGACTTGCCGATCATATGCCGGCGGCATGAGACCTTAAGTCACATCGGATTCCATGCGCACGGCATAACGCTGCCCACAAGCGCGCCCATGCGAAAAGCGAGCTGTAAGTAACTCGTCTAAATGAACCGGAGCTTTTCTGCTCCGCGTCCTGCCTTTCGTGAGGTTTTTTGACGAGTTGTTGAGCCTGCACAAATGGTGCGGCGCTTATTACGGCGCGAGCGGGCTGGCATGCAATCCGACAAGCCTCGATAGATGGCTTTCCTGTCGGATTTCTTTACACAAAGCGACCCGAACTGCGAAGTGGATTTTTAATGATCTCGCATAGCGCCGCCGCTTCGATACGTGAAATCAAGGCTCTGTGTCAGACGAACAAGCGGCTCTATGTGATGACATGCGGTAGGAGAGTGCTTTGCTTCCTCAACGCACCCACTTCATAGGAGGCGGCGATGAGAACAGTGAAGATCGGTCACGCACTAGTCGTTGGCGCCGGGATGCTTATAGGTGCGGCTGCACAGGCGCAGGTCGTTAGCGGCAGCCTATGGCACGTTCCAGAGCTGGTAGCGCAAAACGCTATCCCGGCAAACGTGCCATCTACGACGCCCAATCTCACTTTCAGCGTGAACTCGCCGTTGAACTTCAATGGCACAACGGTGCAGACATTTCTGAGCAGTGGCGGGGCTTTCAATATCGTCGAAAACGTGCCCGGCACCCTGGCCTCGCCAATGGACAACCTCGTCGCCGGGACGATCATCCAATTCCTCGGAACCGTTACGGTCACAACGGGCCAGACCTTCACCGTGGCGCACGACGATGGCCTCACCCTAATTATCGGCGGCACAAACCTCAACTTCAGCCCTGGCCCAACCGCGCCGATCACGTCAGTGGCGACGTACACCGGCCCGTCGGGCAACCTGCCGTTCCAACTGGTATACGGCGAGTGCTGCGCCGGTTCTGCGGTCCTGGCGGTGAATTTGCCCTTCAGCAGTCCTGGCGTCGTGAGCCCAGCCATCCCCGAGCCTGGGACTATTTCGATGCTGGGACTTGGGCTGGTTGCCGGCATGGGTTACTTGCGTCGGCGAAAAGCACCACTCCACACATCGTAGGCAGGTGCTTTTAACTGTGGCGAGCCGGACGCGGTAGCGCAGGTCGGGCTTCCGGCTTTAACGCAATTCGGGCCACGCTGCACGCAGCGCGCGCCGCATGGTTTACGTGATCGGTGCCGCAACGTCCAATAATCCGCTCACGGATCGCGCCGCTGCTTCACCAGTGGCGCCGGCATTGCGATTGCCCTGAAGTATCCCTCTATGCTTTAGGCTTGGACCATCGGTGCACCCCACAGCACCGCTTTTGGCACGCCGCGGCGTACTTCAACGCCATCCGCGCGCATATCATCGACAACAGTCTCGCCATTTTTTCGGCGAAGGACAATGTCGATAGAACCGCGCCCCACTCGTATGCCGGAAAGTGACAACGTCGATAGCCAACGGGGCAGGCGCGGATTGATATGACATATTCCGCGCGGGGCGTCGGGAACGAGTCCCATAAGTAGTTGCACTGCGAGGAGCGGCACAGCGGAAGACCAAGCCTGCGGAATGTTTGCTTCCTGATAGGGGACGGGAACGCCGTGCGCTCGATTGAACCCGCCGAAAAGCTCCGGTAGACGGCTATGTTCGAAGCGGCGGGCCGCTTCTAAGACTGATTGCATCAACTCGAACGCGCGATCGTATTGTCCGTAGCGTATGAGGCCTGCAGCGGCAAGCATTGTATCGAACGGCCACACCGACCCCCGCTGGTAAGACAGTGGGTTGTAGGCGGGATTGTCCGAAGACAATGTGCGTAGACCCCATCCGCTGAACAATTCTGCGGCCACGAGCCGACGCCCGACTGCCTCTGCGCGCTCCTTTGCCGCGAGACCGCACCAGAGAAGGTGGGCAGCATTAGATGCAATTGCATCGACGGAGTGCTTTTCTTTGTCGAGTGCAAGCGCGTAATACTGTTGGTCCTCTAACCAGTAACGCGCCTCTACCAACTCCCGCAACGCTCGCGCCTTGCCGCGTTGCTCTTCTGCCTCATCGTCCTGTTCGGTAGCGTGAAGTAAGTCGGCAAGTGCGAGGTGCGCAGCGTAGAGGTAACCCTGGAGTTCAACGGTAGCCATCGGGACTTCAGGCTGACAGCCTGCGCTATCCACAATAGCGTCGCCTGCGTCTTTCCATCCCTGGTTGCGATACCCTTTGCGACTACGCGTAGCGTATTCCTGTAGACCATCACCGTCGCGATCCCCGTATCGCCCACACCATGCCAGTCCGCGTTTGGCGGCAGCCAGATGTCGTGAAACGAGTTCGGCATCCCCAGTCCAACGCCACGCATTCCACAATGCAAGGCAATAGAGCGACGGTACATCGTGCGTCCCGAAATACGGCGAGTAGGGCAGTTCTCCACGGTACGTGAGCTCGTCCTCGCGCAATTCATGAGGGAATTTCCCCGGCTGGGCATCGCGAAATGCGTCGTCTTCATCCGTTTGATAAACCGACAGCGCTGCCAAGGCGCCTTCTGCAGACCATGGGCCGTCCAATCCGGCCATCAGCGAAGGCAGCAGCGAATCACGGCCGAACAACGCGAGAAACCACGGCACGCCAGCCGCAAGAAACGGCAACGGCCGTTCCCGGTGAATCGCAAGCGCATGTAGATCGGAACGGGCGCAATCGAACGGCTCTTGCAGCAGCGCGTCGGATGTCAATCGCAGGTCCGCACTGTCGTCGGTACGTGGCTCCGGTTCCGGCGCGTGGGCGTTGCTCTTGAGGCGCAGCTCACGGTGCTGCACTTCTGGTGTGGCATCGATGCAGCAGCGCCAGCATTCTGCGTGTTGAAGGGATAAGGAAAAGGTCACCCGTGAGCCTGTCACTGTTCGCGTGCAGCGGTCACAACGAATCCGCATGATGAGTCCACGCTGAAAACCGCTCCGCTCATACGTCAGCGTCATCTTCTCATCATTATCTATCTTCAATGTCCTCAACCGCGCGCTAATCGAACCACTCTTAACTTCGAACAAGTCGGCAAAATCAGCGTCGAGCTGCAGGATAAACCGCACTCGCACTTGCCGCTGTGCGAAAGCGTGCACTTCAAAATCGTCGTGGAGCGCTCCATCGACGCGGCGGTTGAGCGTGAACGCTATCGTGCCTGCGTCAAGGAGTCCGTGGTCATCGCGCATCGCCGCGTTCTGGAAATGCCATTGCGCGCTACCATGACCCGTTCGCGCATGTCCGAGTAAGGTCCATGCGTTGCCGTTGAGTTGGTATTTGTAGGTAGACAGCACTCGTGTGTCGCCCGCAAACAGCCCGTATGCGCCTTCGGCGTGCACTTGCCCGTCCACATCGCAAACGAGAGCCACTTCACTGCCATGGAGGACAATCCGCGGCTGAAAGATTCGTATTTCAGTGTTCATTCAATAGGAACGTAAATAACGCCGAGGGTGATACCCCAGATCGCATGGAGCAACACCGTCGTGACGGCGAAGCGCCACGAGCCGGTCTTCCAACCCATGAATCCCAGCCCGGATAGGGGCGCAACCAGGGACCCGGCCAGCGTGAGCGCCAAAAATTCGCCCCACAGTAGCCCCTCAAAAGCTCGCGGCCAAGACAGATTCGGCTCGACGACGCAGGCCCATAAGAGAACCAGCGCGACGCTGTTGACGAGGTGCGACGCAAAGCCGAGCAACCAGGCACTTGTCCGATCGGATACCATGTAACGGCGGCCATAATCGGAAATATCGATGGATACGAGACCTGGTACCTGGCCAGCCCATAAACCGGCAATCGCCATCACATACCCGGCTACGAGTCCAGCGACGACGACACCCGCAAAATCGACTTCACGCCAAGTGAGAAAAACCATAAGAATCGCTCGCGCGCGATGGCTTGAAGCGGCGAAGGCCTAAGTTATCCCCTTATTGACTCGCAGTCAGGGATTGCGCATACCACGCGTTCCACCGAGCGCCGGGAATTCGTCGGGTTGCGTCGATGTCCCCCGTGCACGAAGCTGTGCGAGCCTGCGGCGCATTCCCTCGATCTCAGCCTGCTGACTCGCGATGATGTCCTCCGCCAGCTTACGCGTCACGGGGTCGGCGCCGTGAATGAGGAGAAGCCGCGCCATTTCCACGGCACCCTCGTGATGCGGAATCATCATGGTAAGGAAATCAATATCCGGGTTTCCGGTGTACGCCGGGCTATGCATGTCTTTCATCATCTTTGCCATGCCGGCATCCATCTCGCGCTGGAAAGTAGTCGAGGCGGAGTCGGCGGCACGCGAAGGATGGTGCTCATCGGCCGCGGTTGTCGGCAGCGCGAAACCGGCGACCCACGCGAACACCATGATGGATTTTGAGAGTGAAGTCATGCGGTTTGCCCACGATAGCCCGGCCGAACGTATACGAGGTTGATACTTTTCTTGTTGCGCAGCTCGCCCGATGGCAGCTTAAGCACTCCCAACGGGATTTGGGCGATGAAGCGGGGGTTGAAGGGGTCGCTAACATCGAACGCCGTGCATACAGTTTGCCCGGCGGCCGGTGTGCCAGGCAGCTCGTCTTGTTCGTGGGCCACATACAACAGGTCGTTTGCAGGGTTCGTCCACAAACCGTGCGCTTCGCGGCCATGCGAAAAAAAATGTCCTGCAATCTTCCTCGACCCTGGTGCAGAACTGCGGTCGATGATGGCAATGCGACTTGATGCCACACCGCCGGGGCCCCCGTCATCCACGCGAGCAAAGGTCGCGTAAACGACCTTGCCTTTACGGTTCTCGACGAATTCGACATGATTGGGACGTGCCATGCCGCCGAAGACCACGTTATCCACCAAAGCGAACGGGGCGCTGGTGGAGCGGGCGGAGACACTGTCCGACAGTTTGTGGGAAAACCATACTTCACGGCCGTCCGGGGTGGTTTTGAGAAATGGTGTGAAGGCCGGCTTGTCCTGGTCTGAGATATCGAGCGTGGTGATACGCTCTGGCCGTGAAAATCCGGCGCTGTCGGCATTTACCTGCAGCACATCGACAACGGCAGCTTTTTGGCTTGCCACGAATGCAGTCTCGCCCTTGGCGTCGAACCAGACTTGAGCCGGTCCATTCAGTGTCGGGATATACGCTCGGATCGCCTTGGCATCCGCGCCGGCCACCTGTTTGACGGCGTGCTCCACGTCCAGTATCGCAATGCGATTTTCGCCGCGTAGCGTTACCCACAGCTCACGGCCATTTCGGGTAAAAGTGGGCTCATGCGGTTCGCGCCCGACGAGTATGCCGCTGGAGAGTTTTTCCGGACTACCGCCGGCAGCAGCCGCGGGATTGGGCGTGTTGCCGATCACGCGCTTGTTCACGGCATCGATCAAATAGACATTGCTTGAGCCGCGCCCGCTTGTCGCAAGCATGCGACCGTCCGGTGCTGGTACGGCACCATGCGCATCTATGCAGCCATGATAGAGCGGCTTGTGGATCATCGCTGCATGAGCCGGCGCCACACCGGCTGTCACGAACCGAAACGGCGGCCGGGGGTCCTCGTCGAAGCTCGTCAGATTGATTGTCGTGTCGACCGTGTTGCTTCGCGGGTCGATGACGACGATGGTGTTCGAGTCTTCGTTGGTGATGAACACCCGATCTGTCGACTCAATGGAATTACTGGACTGAGCCAGCGCGTCGGTCGGTTGTCGTATGCCGGCAGCTACCGCGGCAGCGAACGCGCTTTTTATGAAAGTCCTGCGGGATGTATCCATGTCGTCACCTGACGTAGTTGTTACGTTGAGAATGGAATTCGTGGTACGGCCGATGCACGGCATCGCAGGCGACCGCCATCGCGATACAACAAGCGCCCGGGAACGATTATTCCCACCGCATCGCGCGGCAGCGAGAGATAGTGACGCGGGTGAGCTTCTATTTGGCTGTCGAGACTACTGCGATGCCACAGCAGGGGCGCGATAAGTAGGTCCACGAGGCAGCCTTGTCGTGCAATGTGCAAACAGAGCGGACGCTACGGTAATGCAAAAACCACGAGCGCACTTCCCCGTGAAGACCCGTAAAGTTCCGGTGCGAAGCCTTTCATCCAGCCGCCCCAGCCGGTGGGCACCGCCACGTACTGCTTGCCGCCTACGCTATACGTGACGGGATTGCTGTGGATACCGCTCCCTGTTTGGAACTGCCAGAGCAGTTCGCCGGTGCGCGCGTTTAGTGCGTTGAATTCGCCCGTCGGCTCGCCGACAAACACCAGGTCGCCTGCGGTAGTGAGCAAGGACGCAACGATCGGGTGACGGGCTTTCCACACCCACACTTCTCGTCCTGTAGCGGGGTCAAATGCTTTCACCTGGCCGCCGCGTACTTGGCTGGGCTTAACGCTCGCATCACCGCCCCAATATGGCATGCCCTCGCGGAATTCGCCAGGCATGAGCTTAAACGTGGCGCAAGCATCGACGACGGGGGTGTACAACAACCCACTTCGTTGACTGTAGGAGGCATGGGGCCACTCCTTGGCACCCGCGGGGCCGGGGCAGATCTCAACGCCAGCCGGTGTGGGGGTCAGACGAACGGTAACTTTGCCCGTAGCCGAATCGACGTCACCCCAAGTCACCGGCCCGAATTTCGTGGCGCGCACGAGTTTGCCGGTCTGCCGATCCAGGATGAAAAGGTAGCCGTTCTTGTCAAAATGCGCGAGAAGGCGTCGGCCACTCAGATCGAACAGGATGTTTTCATTGATGCCGTCGTAATCCCATAGATCGTGTGGAGTCCACTGATAGTGCCACCGTATCTGTCCGGTATCCGGGTCGAGCGCAAGCACGGAGTTGGTATAAAGATTGGCCCCCGGGCGAACGCTGCCGTCAAAGTCCGGAGATGGATTTGCCGTGCCCCAATACAAGAGATTAAGTTCCGGGTCGTAGCTGCCGGTGATCCATGCCGAACCGCCACCACGCTGCCATGCATCGGCCTTACCCCACGTCTCCGACCCCGGCTCCCCGGGCTTCGGCACTGCATACCGTCGCCACATCGGGCGGCCGCTGTCGAGATCGAACGCATCGATGTGGCCTCGCACGCCATATTCGGCGCCCGAGCTGCCTACGATCACCTTGTCCTTCACCACGAGCGGCGCCATGGTGGCACTCTCGCCGGCTCGCACATCAACGAAAATCCGCTGCCATACCGGCTTGCCCGTTGTCGCGTCGAGCGCGATGAGGTGCCCGTTCGGCGTCGAAAAAAACACCTTTCCATGTGCGACGGCCACGCCGCGATTCACGTTGCCGCAGCATAGCGGCACATCGAGTGGAATGGCGTGGCGGTAGCGCCATAGCACGCGACCTGTTGCTGCGTCGAGTGCCCACACGTAGCCATCCCAGCCGGAGACGAACATCGTTCCGTCAACGACGATCGGCGCTGCCTCGAACGCGTACGTGGCCGGATTTGCGATGAGACCAATCACGCCCGTCTGAAAGATCCAAGCGGGCCTGAGGTTTTTTACGTTGCTTACGTTGATCTGATCGAGTGCGCTGTAACGCTGTGCGTGATATCCACCGTAGTACGTGAGCCAGTTCTGCGGCTCGCGCGCAGCCTGCGCAATGCGTCCGGAATCTACAGCCCCGCTAGTGGCCGGTGCTTGGCCTGCAATGGACTGATCCAGATCTGTGAAGGCTTTACCTTGTTCGCTTACCTCGTGACGAACGGGCTGTGGAGTACATGCAACGACGAGCGCGACGAAGGTCGCAGTAGCGAAGAATGCGCGTTTCATAGGTCATTCTCCGGGCCGCAACTGTCTTGGACGGTCCAGCTTTGCTGATTCTGGAACCTCTCCCTTGACGAGCACGAGGCCCAGCATGCCGCGACCTGCGTGATCGGCCACGGGGCAGCCGAACCAGTAAAGGCCGGGCTGTGACAGGTGCATTACCACCCGGCCGCGTGTGTTGGGCGGCAGATCGAGAATCTGCCGCTCACCGTCACTCGGCACGAACGCCATATGATGCGCTTCGTCATCGTTCTGAACTTCGAGCTCGAGTGTCCCGGTGCTCGGCATGACGACGATCGCTGGCTTCCAGATCATCTCATGCTTCGGAACATTGATTTCACTTCGCATGATGCCATTCGGTGCAACCACTGCCCGCGTCAGGCCGCCATGGGCAAATAAGCGCGCGAGTATGGCCTTGTTGGCATGGTCGACCTCGGGCAGCTCGTTGACGAGGGCGGCGACGTCTGTGTCGAGCTGTTTGAGTACGTTAGGCCGCAGAAGCTTTGCGTGCTCGCAGCCAGTGAGCATGGACACGATCGCTATTGCGATACAAACCGATGTGACTTTCATAAAGCCTCCGCGTCACATGGCCTGGCACTGCGGGGCAATTTCTACCTTGTCATGTAGTTCTTGCCCCGGATGTCGACCGATGGTGACCGCCGGTGTGCCGAACTCTGGTAACCCGCCAAGCAATCAATCAGTTAAGAGGGAGCATGCGCCGGCCCGCACCATGCACCAGTCCACGAGCAAGCAGCGAACCGAATGTTAGGTGTCGCCTTAAAACTAGAGTTAGGACGTGGCCTAATTCACTATTTGGAGTGTGGTCATGGCGGGCAAGAATAAAGCGCGATTACGGTTCCCATGTGAGTGTGTATCCGTGCGCAGCGGCTACAGCGATCCGTGGGCGGAAATCACGCAGCGCAAGTTGCTCAGCGACGGCACGAAAGAACGCATCCTCAACTCTGTCGCGCGTGAGCCGAAGACGATTGCACTCCTTGCGAAGGAGTTGCAGCTTTCGCAGCCATCCATTCACGGCCACATCACAGATATGTTGAGTAGCGAGCTTCTGCGTACGTCAGTGCGATCTAAGAAAAGGCATCCGGCCGAAAACTACTATGAGCCTAATTTCCCGGTGGTTAGAGCGACGGATCTGACTGTGTTCGAGGCAATCTATCGGGCCATGGCCGGCCAGATCGCCGACATTTTTGAAAAGAAACAGGCCGAAATGAAAAACGTGGTGCGAACCGCGACGTTTACTGATCAAGACTACGATTTCGCGGAAGTAGCGCATGTGTTTTATACCGCCGCGTACCGCGAAGCGAGGAGATTGCTGGAAGAGCGGGGCGTGCTCGCACCCCGAAAGCGGCGCGGCAATGGTGCCCGATGGATTTTCTGGGCAGAAGAATAAGACTGGTGTGCTGGCCGGTTTGTACACTCCTCGCCATTGCTCTGACGGCACATCGTTGGGAACTGTGGGTTTGCTGCTCGCACCGCTGATAACTTTAAGCTACCCGGTGTAGTAGCTGGCGCAACCGAGACCGCGGCGTGCGACGCGCATTGACAGCCAAGGGCAGGCGTTCGAAATCTACCGTCGCGCGCGATATGTTCTACGCATGGATAACGGCCACCGTTGTTAGCGGCATACCGTCCACTCTGTACAGCCTCGCGACCGGCGATGATCCTCTTGAAGCGACCAGAGCAGCGGCAGCCATGCTGGTTGCGCCTGATAGCCCGTTGCCGAAGATACTGGCCGCCGCGGCTGTCGCACACGCCGCGATTTCGCTAATGTGGGCTGCGGTGCTGACCGCGGTGCTCCCCCGTCGTCATACCGTCCTCTACGCCGTTATCGCAGCCATGCTGATTGCCGTGCTCGATCTTCGAGTAATCGCGCCGGCATACTTTCATGACGTTGCTGCGCTGCCGTTCTGGCCGCAATTCGTAGATCACCTCATGTGGGGCGCTTGCGTCGGTTTCGTACTCCGGTGGCGGACACGGCGCGATCGGGACGAGCTTTAAGACGCGCGAGAGAGCGGGCGGCAAGTAATTGTGCCGTCGGTGTGAGTCTACCCACCGCGATATGCTAGCCGGGAACGTCTGGACCAATCCGTCCGCGAACGCGGATCGAGCACCATACAACCGTGCGACCCGTGCCATCGCTGAAAGATACGTCCAGAAGGCGAGGGCGGTAGACGCACGTTATGTCTACTGCAAATTTCCATTCCCCCCGAAGTTCCGACTTTACCCAGTCCGGCATGTGACCGCGCTGGTACGTCGAGGCCGACCGGTTCGCGACCATCCTTCGGGTGCTAGCGCGTCTATCTGGGCATGCGGTCGGGCTCGACGGCGCCCGGCATGATATGCCGACATTACTTTAGTACCGCCTCCGTAAGCGGCTTTCTGGACGATGAGAAGGCCGGGCCCGCATCGTCCTGCGCGTGCATCCGGATGTGTATCACGTCGTTTTGAACAGTTAAGCGGACGCTGGTCTGCCGAGCAGATAACACTGCGCTTCGTCGCAATCGATTTCCCTCAGAATGTCGAGTTCGGCCTGGGTTTCCGCACCTTCGCTTTAGGCCCTGACCGGCAAGAAGGGGAGATAGCAGAGCGCACAGTAGCCGGTGCCGAAGTGGTCTCGCTCTCCGCGGCGCTTGCAGCGCCATTGTCAGCGAACGATGGGCGAGTGAGATGGCATAGATTTGCCAGTATTTCGCCAATACCGGGTTCGGGGAGGTGATGTAGTGGTTGGATCACACTACATAAATCATGGTGGAGGCGGCGGGAATCGAACCCGCGTCCGCAAGTCCTCTACAGTCAGGACTACATGCTTAGCCAGGTCATTTGGATCTCGCCTCGCGCCCGCCGGCCGGCAGGCTGACGCTCAGCCAGTCGCTTCGACGGATCCGCACAGTGAAGCGACCACACCGTGCAGAGAGGCTGATGTCAATGACGCTGCACCCTTCCGGCAGTTCGGCTTGCGCCGTTCTGCCTTCCAGGCCTAGCCCATCAGCAAGCTAGTGCAGCGTCTCACCGGTGTTAGGCGGCGAGAGCGTAACGCTCGTCGTTGGCGTCTGTAAGTTTCCAGCTGTTTAACAAGGTGACTGGACCTTGGCATGCCCTGCGCTGCTTCGTAACCCACGTCGAGACCAGGTCGCCCCCGGTATCGTTCGAAGCTATTGCATTATCGCATATGGAGACAGGCGACGCGGTTTCAAGTTCCGCCGCTCGTTAGGAGGCCCAACAAATCTCCGGGGCGGTCGATGACGGCGTCGGCGCCCCACGTGTCGGGCGCACCGCCATTTAGGTATCCGTAGCGGACGGCAACAGTTCTCATGCCCGCATTCCGGCCTGCCTGGATGTCCCGCTCGTCGTCGCCGACATAGAGGCAGGACTCGGGCGGGAGACCCACGGCGGCGCTGGCGGCGAGCAATGGCGCCGGATGCGGCTTGAGATGGGGCGTGGTGTCGCCACCGATGACGCACCGGCAGCACGATTCGGGGGCGAGCATGGCGATGAGCGGCCTGGCATAGCGCTCCGCCTTGTTGGTGACTATGCCCCATGCCACGCCGCGCGAGACGAGGGCCGCAATGAGCTCCGTCATCCCGGGAAAAAGCCGGCTTTCGCGGCATAGGTTCGTTTCATAGAGGCGCAGAAACTCCTCGCGCATCGCCGGGTATTCGGCGTCGGCCGGTGTGAGACCGAACCCGACATGCAACATGCCGCGGGCACCGAGCGATGTGACCGGGCGAGTCGCTGAAAGCGGCACGTGGGGCAGGGCACGCGCGTCGCGCATCCGGTTCAAGGCGTACGCCAAGTCCGGCGCAGTGTCCGCGAACGTGCCGTCAAGGTCGAAGAAAACCGCCTGCGTCATTTCAACCGGCGCGGCGGTCAGCTTTTCTGCGCATGCAGAATGAAGTTGACGCTGGTGTCCCGGGCCAGCGAATAGCGCTTGCTGAACGGGTTGTACACCATGCCAATCACGTCGCATACCGTCAACGAAGCGCGGCGGCACATCGACGACAGCTCGGAGGGCTTGATGAATTTTGCGTAGTCGTGCGTGCCCCGTGGCAGCAGCCTGAGCACGTACTCCGCGCCGATGACAGCGAACAGATACGACTTTGGATTGCGGTTGATCGTCGAGAAAAACACGTGTCCGCCCGGTTTTACGAGGCGCGCGCACGCGTCCACAGTCACTGTGGGCGACGGCACGTGCTCGAGAAGCTCCATGCATGTGACGACGTCGAAGTGTTCCGGCAATTCCTGGGCGAGCTCTTCGGCCGATGCGTAACGGTAATCGACCTCCCGGCCGGACTCGAACAGATGGAGCTGCGCCACTTTCAGCGGCTTCTCTGCCATGTCGATGCCGGTGACCGTGGCACCTCGAGCGGCCATGGCCTCGGACAGGATGCCGCCACCACAACCGACGTCGAGGACGCGCTTGCCGGCGAGCTTCGCTATCCCGTCGATGTAATCCAGGCGCAATGGATTGATGTCATGGAGCGGCTTGAATTCGCTCTCGGGATCCCACCAGCGATGAGCCAGCTGGCTGAATTTTTCGAGCTCGAACGGATCGACGTTGATCATGCGAAGCGGTCGGACGGTGTGTAAGCGGGGATTGTACTTCAAGGCGCCCGGCCGGGTCGTTCAGCTCCGTATCTTTTCCCGCCAGTGGCGGGCTTTGGCTTTCAGCTCCGCGAAATCGATATCCGGAATCGCGCGATCCTTCATACGTAGCTTGCCGTCTATCCAGACATGAGTAACGTGCTCTCGTCCCGCAACGTAAACGAGATGCGAGAGCGGGTCGTAGCAGGGCGAAAGCTCAAGCGCGTCGAAATCGATCGCAACGATATCCGCGCGCTTTCCCGGGCGCAGGGAGCCTATACGATGGTCGAGACCGAGTGCGCGAGCGGCATTGATCGTGGCCATCTCAAGGGCGACTTGCGCCGGCAGCGCGGTAGGGTCGTTGCTGTGGCCCTTGGCGAGCACGGCGGCAAGTCGCATTTCCGCGAGCATATCGAGTCTATTGTTGCTTGCTGCACCGTCGGTCCCGAGTCCGAGATTGATGCCCGCTGAGCACATCGCACCGACGCGCGCAATCCCGCTGGCGAGCTTCAAATTCGACGATGGGCAGTGCGCGATGTGGCAGCCTTCTCCGGCGAGCAGCTGGATTTCTGCATCGTCGAGGTGAACGGCGTGTACCGCAATGAGGTTGGGGCCCAGCAGCCCTAGCCGCTGCAGGCGCCGGATCGGCCGTTCGTTATGAGCTTTCAGGCTTTCGTGGATTTCGTCGAGCGTTTCGTGCAAGTGGATATGAACGGGTAAATCCAGCTCGGCCGCATACGTCGCCACGCGTTCGAAAGAGGCGTCCGAGACACTGTACGGTGCGTGGGGCGCTATGCAGAACGAAAGCAGCGGCTCGTCCCGCAACGCATCCCGCATGGCGAGCCCTTTCGCGAGATAGTCGCTTGCATCCGCCGCGTAGGGTGAGGGGAACTCCACGACGATGATACCCATGGCGGCCCGCATGTCGGTTTGCAGGGCTGCGTCCGCGGCGGCCTCGGGAAAGAAATACATGTCGTTGAAGCACGTGATCCCGCCGCGCATCATTTCGGCGCACGCGAGCAGAGTGCCGTCCCGAACCAGTTCGGGGGACGCAAATTTGAGCTCTGCGGGCCAAATGTAGCGATTCAGCCACTCCATCAAGCTGACGTCATCCCGCACACCGCGCATGAGCGTCATTGCCGCGTGCGTGTGCAGATTGATGAGGCCCGGTATTACGGCGTGCCGATCGAGCTGCACATGGTCTCGCGCGGCATAGCGACTGTGCGCTTCGGCGGTGCGCAATACGTCGATTACCGCCCCCTCGCTGACGGCGACGGAGTGGTTGCTCAGCACGACGCCCGCCGGCTCTACCGGGATAACCCAGCGGGCGTCTATGAGTGTGTCGGCATGAATCGGTACAGAAGGCATAGGGGAAAAAAAAGCCCTGCCGAAGCAGGGCTTTTTATTGAACAGCTACGCTGTTACTTCTTCGTTTCCGGCTTGGCCGCGGGTTTCGCTTCCGGCTTCTTCGCGGGCGGTTTCGGCTGCACGCCGACCGCTTCCACCGTTACGCGACGGTTCGGGGCCAGGCACTCGATGAGCTGCTTGCGCTTCATCTTGTTGTCGCAGAACTTCGTCACGGGGATCGGCTGTTTGAACGCCTTGCCTTCCCAGAAGATCAGTTTCTGATCGAAGCCCTTGCTGACGATGTAGTCCTTGACCACGATCGCGCGACGCTCGGACAGCTTGGTGTTGTACTTCAGGCTGCCGATGCGGTCGGTATGCCCGGTCACGATAATCGCGCCGAGAGTGACGGGTTTCAGGCCGGCCAGGAACGCGTCCAGTTCCTTCACGTTGTCCGGCGTCATTTCGGCCTTGTCGAACGGCATGCCTTGCAGCTCGATCTTGCGCTCGACGTTCATCATTTGCGGCTTGGCCGGTTTCTTGGCTTCCGGCTTCGCTTCGGGCTTCGCTTCAGGCTTCGGCGCGGGCTTGGGTGCCGGGGCAGGAGCGGGTTTCTTGACCAGGTCCGGATCGCAATTGGAAGTGGCGAGCGCCGGAGTCCACTGGCTCACACGCACGCACACGCCGGCTTGCGCTGCCCGCACCTCGTTGCCTTGGCTATCGAGCAGGTAGCCGTCCTTTCGTTCCGCTTGCGCCAGCGCCGTCACCGGTATCAGCGCGGCAGCGGCTATGACGCCCGCGAGTGTATTGCGAAGAGTCGACCTCATAGTTCTTGTTCCTCCTGTTTTACGATTGATGAGAGCTCGCCGAAATGCCGGTGAATGCAAGAAAAACTCCCCGATGCATTTAATATCACAACGGTCATTTCAAATCAAACTATGCTGCGATCATAACACGCTTTTTAGGAAAAAAGCATAGCGCGTTGTTGCTAAAATGAAACGGTCTGCGCGGCGCAATGGTTTTCATGGTATGGAACCTAAATTCAACAATTGTGCACCGCGCGTAGAGCGCGATCTGTTGGCGGCCGCAAGGCTGTGTTGAAACGCCTGACACTGACGGACGGACTCACCGTCGATAAGAGCGCACAACGGCGCATCGAGACTTAGCCCGATGTCCTGATCGGCCGGTAAGACTCGCGGCCGAAGCATCATCCCGTCCGGGTATGGGAAGTCCGAAAACCGGCTTTGGATGGAGGCGATCGAAAGGACGTTGTTCTTGCGCCCGGCCTTCAGCACTGCATGGTGCTTTTCTCGCGGCGTCGAGGCAAAGACGGCAGGTACTGCGCGAGCGCAGCGCATTGCGCACGTGCGTTCAGGGCATTCGAGAGCTATGGCAACTCCAGCTTGGCGTTGGACGAGGCGACGTCCGCGTCCGATTGTCCAGCCGGGACTTGCGACGCAGGCCTTCGTCTTCTTGATGTCGGCATTCAATATCCCTCGTAAGTATCGGCAAAGCAAGCAAGTTCTGCGCCCGTCCGCGCCACGGTATGCGCATTGAATAGCAGCCTTTTCGCTGGAATCCGCACGGCGCAAGGGACTGCGGTCTTCGAAGCGTGCACAGCGTGAATGAAGCGCTTCCGTTTGCGACATCGCGACGGCAGGTAATGTGCAGCATTCGGGAGGCACTGCGTGGTAAAATTGACAGCTTTAGCCACAGCCTCTAAACGGCTCCCGCCGTCTATCAAAACCAGTCAATGGAACAAGTCGCCAAGGAAACGCTGCCCGTAAGCCTCGAAGAGGAGATGCGTCGCTCCTATCTCGATTACGCGATGAGCGTGATCGTGGGACGTGCGCTTCCCGACGTCCGCGACGGCCTGAAGCCAGTCCACCGCCGCATTCTTTATGCGATGCACGAAGCGAACAACGTGTGGAACCGCCCATACGTGAAGTGCGCGCGCGTGGTGGGCGATGTGCTCGGTAAATATCACCCGCATGGCGACGCGGCGACGTACGAGGCGCTGGTCCGCATGGCGCAGCCGTTCTCGATGCGCTACACGCTCATCGATGGTCAGGGCAACTTTGGCTCCATCGACGGCGATTCCGCGGCGGCCTATCGGTACACCGAGTGCCGGCTGGAAAGAATCGCGACCGACATGTTGGCCGATATCGACATGGAGACCGTCGATTTCGTGCCGAACTACGACGGCAAGGAGCGCGAGCCGGTCACCCTGCCGACGAGAATTCCGAATCTTCTGGTGAACGGCTCGTCGGGTATCGCCGTCGGCATGGCGACGAATATCCCGCCGCACAATCTGTCCGAAGTCGTCGATGCCTGTCAGGCGCTGCTCAAGAATCCCGACATCTCCATCGACGAGCTGATAGAGATCATGCCGGCGCCCGACTTTCCCACCGCCGGCATCATCTACGGCCTGCAGGGCGTCAAGGAAGGCTACCGGACGGGCAGGGGGCGCGTGATCATGCGCGCGCGTACGCACTTCGAGGAGCACGAGAAGACGGGGCGCGTGTCCATCGTCATCGATGAGCTGCCGTACCAGGTGAACAAGGCGAATCTGCTCATGCGGATCGGCGAGCTCGTGCGCGAGAAGCGCATCGAGGGCATCTCCGACATCCGCGACGAGTCGGACAAGAGCGGCATGCGGGCCGTGATCGAGCTCAAGCGCGGCGAGGTGGCCGAAGTCGTCCTGAACCATCTCTGGAAAGAGACGCAGCTCCAGGACACGTTCGGAATGAACATGGTGGCGCTGGTGGACGGCCAGCCGCGCCTGCTGAATCTCAAGCAGGTGCTGGACGCGTTCCTGCGCCACCGCCGCGAGGTCGTCACGAGACGGACGGTCTTCGAGCTGCGCAAGGCACGCGAGCGCGGGCACGTGCTGGAAGGTCTGGCCGTCGCGCTGTCGAACGTCGATGAAGTGATCGCGCTCATCAAGGCGGCGCCCACGCCCAGCGAGGCGCGGGTGCAATTGATGGCCCGTTACTGGCGATCCACTCTCGTCGAAGAAATGCTGAAGCGCTCGGAAGGCGCGGTGTCGCGGCCCGAGGGACTGTCGGCGGATTTCGGCTTGCATCCGGAGGGCTATAAGCTTTCCGAGACCCAGGCGCAGCGAATACTGGAGATGCGCCTGCAGAATCTTACTGCGCTGGAGCAGGACAAGATCGTCAGCGAGTATCGCGAAACCATGGACAAGATCGCCGACTTGCTCGACATCCTTGCGAAGCCTGCCCGTGTAACGGCGATCATTTCCGACGAGCTGGCGGCGGTGAAGGATCAATACGGCGATGCGCGGCGCAGCGAGATCGTCACTCAGACGCAGGATCTGGGGATGGAGGACCTCATCGCGCCG
>JBLNBW010000022.1:0-2687 GCA_050260255.1 Rhodospirillaceae bacterium
AGGGCGGCGCACCGGCTCTCGGCGAGGGTTCTGGTGTTGGGGCGGAGACGGGGCGCGGCCGCCCGCATGGATGCGACGAGTTGCAACCTGCCTCGCAACTGCAGCAGCAGGTGCTGTGGCATTCGCTATATCGCCGGCATCGCTTGCTCAAACGTACCCGGTGAGGCCGATACGGATTATCGTGCCGTTTCCGCAAGGGCGGCGCACCGGCTCTCGGCGAGGGTTCTGGTGTTGGGGCGGAGACGGGGCGCGGCCGCCCGGATGGATGCGACGAGTTGCAACCTGCCTCGCTGCAGCAGCAGGTGCTGTAGCACTCGCTATATCCCCGGCATCGCTTGCTCAAACGTACCCGGTGAGGCCGATACGGATTATCGTGCCGTTTCCGCCGGGCGGCGCATCCGACGTGACGGCGCGGCTGCTTGCGGAGAAGTACACCACGGCATGGGGTGCGAACGCCGTCGTCGACAACCGCACCGGTGCGAGCGGCATCATAGGCACCGATCTCGTCGCGAAAGCGAATCCCGACGGCTATACGCTCGGCCTCACCGCGTTGAGCTTCGCCGTGAACCCCAGCATCCACAAGCTGCCGTACGACGCGACGAAGGACTTCACTCACATCACCATCACCGCGACGAATCCGCTGGTGCTGGTCGTCAACAACAACCTTCCGGTGAAAACGGTCGGCGAGCTCATCGAGCTCGCCAAGGCCAAGCCGGATACGCTCACCTTCGCATCGAGCGGCACCGGCACCTCGCCGCATCTCACCGCTGAGCTCTTCAAGCTCATGACCGGCGTGCGCATCGTCCATATTCCGTACAAAGGGAGCACAGCCGCTCATCCCGACCTGATCGGCGGGCAGGTGAACCTCATGTTCGATACCGTTGCCGCGACCGTGCAGCTCATCAAGAACGGACGCCTGCGTGCGCTCGGCGTGACATCGAAGACGCGCTCGGCGGAACTGCCCGACGTGCCGACCATCGCGGAGAGCGGCGTGCCGGGATATGAGTCGACGTCGTGGGGCGTGCTCTACGGTCCGGCGCGCCTGCCGGCGCCTGTAGTGGAGAAAATCCACCGCGAGACGGTTCGTGCGCTCGGCATGCCGGACGTCAAGGAGCGCCTCGCGCGCCTGGGCGCGGTGCCGATCGGCAACTCGCCTGCGGAAGCGGCGCAGTACGTGAAGGCGGAAATGGAAAAGTGGGGCAAGACGGTGCGCGCAGCCGGAATCAAGAGTCAGTGATAAAGCGCAGAGCCGTAAGTCATGACGCTATGCTGGCAGGTCGTTGAATTTCGTCTGTCGACCGAGGGCACGATGCTGAACTACAGCAACGTGTCCTCCGTACGATCCCCACCTCGCCGACGTCGCAGAGATGCGCTTTCGGGATGACGAGCCGATGCCGGGGAGAACGTGCCGTTAGAACACGAGAGAGCCTGTAATCATTCGTCCTTGAATCCTATCGTCCTGATGAGCTTCCTGTACAGCGCAAGCTGGGCCTTGATGTGCTGAGTGAGTTCCCGCGGCGTGCTGCCTTCCGGCTCGTACCCGACGTTCGCGATGCGCTGCTGCATTTCTTTGGTGCCGAGCGATGCAACGACCGCCGCGTTGAGACGATCGACAACAGGCTGGGGCGTGCCTTTCGGTGCAACCATGCCGTACCACGGCGTCATCTGGTATCCGGGCACCCCACTCTCGGCGATCGTCGGAATCGATGGGTCGAGCGGTGATCGTTTCGCGCTGGTGACGGCAATGATTCTCAACTTGCGCGCGCCGACGAACGGAGATAGCGCCGAGAGGCTGCCGAAAGTCATCGTTACCTCTCCGCTGATCGCTGCATTGATCGCTGGGCTGCCGCCTTTGTACGGCACGTGAAGAACGTCTATTTTTGCGAGCGACTTGAATTGCTCGCCGGAGAAGTGCGTGCCGGTGCCGGCGCCCGCCGAAGAAAAGCTCATGTGCCCCGGCTTCGCCTTCGCCAGCGCAATGACCTGCTTGACCGTGCTTGCAGGAAGCGAAGGATGGACGGCAAGCGCGAACGATTGCGATGCCAGCAGCGAGACCGGCTCGAAATCGCGCTCGGGATCGTACGGGATTTTCGTCCGGAGGTTGGGAATGAGGGCGTAGGTCGTGTGACTCGTGACGAGCAGCGTGTAGCCGTCCGGCTGCGCACGTGCAACGATCTCGGCGCCAATGACGGTGCTGCCACCCGGGCGGTTGTCGATGATCATCTGTTGTCCCAGGCGCTTGCCGAGATCTTCCGAGATGAGGCGGGCGATGATGTCGTTGCCCCCGCCTGGAGGATAAGGAACGACGATGCGTATCGGGCGGACCGGATAAGGCTGCTGCGCATGGGTAATACTGCTGAGCAGCGAGAGCGTGGCTGCGGTGAGAGCGACGGCGGCGGTTCGGCGTGCCATGTTTCTTTTTCCTTTCTTATACTGCGCCGGGGCGAATCATTTCGTGTGCTTATTCTAGAGCCCCTAACATAATGAGGGCACGTGTGCGTTACGACCAGCATTGTGGGTCCCGCGCAGGGGGGAGCAGGTTCCAGGCGCTTCATGCCTGGATGCGACCCCGCAGTCGGGACGTAAGCGCACCGAATTGCGGTCCCAACACGCACCCACGCGGTCGCATCCCGCAAGCGGGTCCCTGCTCCTCGCTACGGTGCGCACGCGAAGGACGGCGCAGTCGA
>JBLNBW010000023.1:0-5430 GCA_050260255.1 Rhodospirillaceae bacterium
GGGTCGATAGCGACTTACGGCGTGAAGTCCGTGCTGGAAACGCGCAATTCGTCGGAGAGCCCGGAGATGTATTACCAGGTCGGCCGCTATGCTCAGGAGCAGGGTCGCTTCGATGCAGCGACACAGGCCTATGAGCACGCGCTGAAGCTCAAGAGCCATTATCCCGAAGCGTCCAATGCGCTTGCTACGGTTTACGCGCTCCAGGGCAAGTACGATCTCGCGGCTCAGCGTCTCGGTCAGGCCGTCAAGGAAAATCCGCGCGCAGCTTATCTCCACAACAACCTGGGCTACGTGCTGTACCTCAAGGGCGATTACACCCAAGCGATAACTTTCCTAGAGCAGGCAGTGGCGCTCGATCCCCGCTATGCGCGCGCACACACCAATCTTGCGCTCGCGTACACGAAGACGGGCAACGCGCAGCTCGCGGGCGAACACCATGCGCGCGCGCTGCAGCTCGCGCGGCTCCCGGATGCGGCCGTGCCGCAGACGGCGTCGCGTACGGCGGCTGCCAGCCCTCGCAACGCGCCTTCAACGGCGGGATCAATTGCTGGCCCCGTGATGCACCCACCGGAGCAGAAGTCGAGCACGTCATATCGCGACGTGGCGCCGGCTGCGGTAGGCGCCGTCGCATCATCGCCCGCATTGAGCCTCGTCCGGGTAGCACCCGGCATCTACGAGTTGCGCGCACCGGAGACCGCCGTACGCCCGACACAAGCCCAGCGAGTCGCCGACATGCAGTCTGCGGCGACGATTTCGTCGACGAACCTCAGGCCTTTCCGACTCGAAGTGTCGAACGGCAATGGCGCAACGGGCATGGCGAAGCGCGTGGCGCACAGGCTGCGCGAGGCGGGCATGACACCGGTCCGCCTTACCAATCAAAAGCCGTGGCAGCGTATCACTGAAATTCAGTACGGCGCCGGCTATGCGATGGAAGCGGCGCAACTCGCGGCGCTGCTGCGCCATCAAGCGATGATGATACGCAGCGACAAGCTGCGTTCCGACATCAAGGTAAGGCTCGTGCTGGGCCGCGACGTGAGGGACGAAACCGCATTGCTTGCGCCGCCCGCCGGCGATGACAGGCCGCGCCTCGCTCGCTCGAATTAAGGCCGCATCGCACAGGAGCGCCAACCGATGTCTACCACCGAATCCATGGCCGCGGATCAGTACGGCGGGGCGCGAGCGTCGATGGCGAAGCGGGCTTTGAGCGGCTTTACCGTGCCCGTTACCGTCGTGCTGGCGCTCTTCGTGCTCAAGCTCGCGACGCCGATCAACTACGACCCCGATCTCTATTGGCATCTCAAGACCGGCGAATACATCGTGGCGAACGGTGCATTGCCGCATGCCGACGTTTTCTCGCACACCATGCTGGGAGCCGACTGGGTGCTGCACGAGTGGCTCTCGGAGGTGATTTTCTACGCGGCATACGCCACTGCCGGATTCACGGGTCTCAACGTCCTCGTGGCCGCCCTCTATGCGCTTACCTTTTGTGCGCTTTACCGCGTGTGCGGGCGCACGGCCGGCTCGGAGATGCAGGCATTGATCGTCGCCTTGCTGTTCTTCGCGCCCTTGATCGGGTTTACGTCGCCGCGGCCGCAGCTCTTCACCTATCTCTTCTTCGTTCTCTACGTGGGCGTTCTGGTGGATTACAAGTATCGCGCAACCGTCCGCCTCGGCTGGGTTTTGCCCCTCGTCATGATCGGCTGGGCGAACCTGCACGGCGCCAGCATCGTCGGAGTGGCGCTGCTCGCTTTATTCGTCGCCTCCGAATGGGTCGGCATTTGGCTCGGTGGGCCGGTCGACCCGGCGCGGCGCGCGCTTCTCAAGAGGCTCACGTTCTGGTCTGCGCTCGGCGCAGCCGCCACCTTGTGCAATCCCCGCTTCGTCGAGTACTGGATCTATCCGTTCTATGTGCTCAACCTCGACGTCGCCAAGGGCGTGATCAACGAGTGGCAAAGCCCGAATTTCCATTCGCTTTACTATCGTTACTTCCTGGGCGCCTTCCTGCTTTTCTTCGCAGTGCAGATCTATTCGCGCCGCAAGCCCGAACTGCCCGAGCTGGTGCTACCGCTGTTTTTCATCGTCTGCGGTTTCACGGCGGTCAGGCATCTGCCGCTCGCCTGCCTTGCAGTTGCTCCATTTTTCGCACTCTTCGTTCCTCACCTGCCTGCGATGCCGAGAGTGGCCGCGATCCTGAAGAAAGACACACGGCGCGGGCGGCAGCTCGATCCAGCGATCGTGAACGCGCTCAATTTCGCACTTCTCATTTGCGTGGGCGCGAGCATCGTCTACATCCAGACCCGGCGCTACACGCCGGAGACGATAGTCGACACGGCGCTGCCGGTGAAGGCGGCGTCGTTCGTTGCGGAGAAGGGCATCAAGGGGCGCATGTTCAACGAGTACGGCGAAGGCGGTTACCTCATCTATCGTTTGTATCCGGAGCAGCGTGTCTTCGTGGACGGCCGCGCCGATCTCTACGGCAACGCCTTCCTCAACGACTATTTCGAGATCGTGAACGGCAGGGCAGGCTGGAAGAAGAAGCTCGACGCTCATCGCATCGATTACGCAATTCTGCCGAAAGAAGTCGCGTTGCGGCAGCTGCTGCTCGCCGACGGTGGCTACAAGCTGGTGTACGACGACGAGCGGCATTCCGTAATCGTTCGCAACAGCCCGCAATATGCACGCTTGGCTGCGGTGTCCGAGTGGAGCGAAGTCAGCGCCGGTACGGACGCCGCCGATGCGGACAAGCCGATGACGGCGGTCCGATCGGATAACGCCGCGTGGCGGAGGTAAGGCGATGTCGATACGCGCTGCAGCGAGGACTGGAAATTTCGCGCGGGGACTGCATCCGGTGACGACAGAAGAGCGGTCCGAAAGGCTGGGAAGCGGCCATCGCAGCACCAGCGGTATTCTCGCGCAGCCGCAGCGCTCGCGCCGCAAGCGAGCACCGCTCGTCTCGCTCATCGTGCCCGTGCTCAACGAGGCGGAGGCGATCCCTCTTTTCATCGAAGCCGTGGGCCGGGTGCTGGAGCGCGCCGAACTGCACTACGAGATGCTGTTCGTGGACGACGGCTCGTCGGACGATACGCTCGCTGTTCTCAAGGAGATAAGCCGTGCCGACGCGCGCGTGCGAGTGGTGAGCTTCACGCGCAACTTCGGCAAGGAAGCAGCGCTCTCCGCCGGGCTCGATTTCGCGCGTGGCGACGTCATGATACCCATAGACGTCGACCTGCAGGATCCGCCCTCGGTGATACCGCTCTTCGTCGAGCGCTGGCGCGAAGGCTACGACGTGGTGTACGGCGTACGCGCAAGCCGAGAGGCAGACAGCTTCCTCAAGCGCAACACCTCGCTCGCTTTCTACCGGATGTTCAACCGCTTCTCGAACACCAAGCTGCCGGAGAACGCGGGTGACTTCCGGTTGCTCGACCGCCGCGTGGTGGAAGTCCTGCGCCGCTTGCCGGAGCGCACGCGGTTCATGAAAGGACTATACGCCTGGGTGGGCTTCCGTACGGCCGCCGTGACATATGAGCGGCCTGCGCGCTCAGCGGGTGTCACGAAATGGAAGCCGTGGGCGCTATGGAATTTCGCCCTCGACGGCCTGTTCGGCTTTTCGACATTGCCGCTGCGCGCGTGGACCTACATCGGTCTCGTGATCGCGACTGCGGCATTCTTCTACGCGGCGTTCATTGCAGTGAGGACCTTCGTTCTCGGCGTCGACGTGCCCGGTTATGCATCGATCGTGACGTCCATTATGTTCTTCTCCGGCATGCAACTCGTCACGCTGGGCGTGATCGGCGAATACATCGGCCGGTTGTTCCAGGAATCGAAGGCCCGTCCGCTGTACGTCGTGGATGCGGTGCACGAGCGCGGCGATGCGGGTTTTGCGGAATAGCGATGGACCTAAAAGAGATTCATGGCTGGAACGGCGAAGTTGGCAGGCACTGGTATTACGCTTCGAAAGCGGCGGCACTGGACCGCCTGGTGCAGCCGATAACTTTCCACACCATCGCGGACATCGGCGCAGGCTCGGGCTTTTTTGCGAAGCACCTGCTCCAGCGCAGGAGCGACGCGCGCGATGCCACGTGCATCGATATCAATTACGAGCGCGACAGCGACGAATGGCACCTGGGCAAACGCGTCGCGTACCGACGGGAAGCGCAGCCGCTCGGTGCGGATCTTTATCTGCTGATGGACGTCTTGGAGCATGTGGAAGACGACGTGCCGTTTCTCCGGTCCGTCGTGGAATCGTCGCAAAGGCACGCGCATTTCGTGATCACGGTGCCGGCATTCAACTTTTTATGGAGCGGCCACGACGAATATCTCGGTCATTACCGGCGCTACACGCTTCATCAGATCAGCGGCGTCGCACGCGAGGCAGGTTTGAAGGTGGAAAAGGCCTGCTACTTCTTCGGCGCGCTGTTTCCCGCCGTCGCGGCAGTGCGCCTGTCGCGGAAATTGCTTGCCCCGGCGGCAGCGCCAGCATCCGACATGCGGCCCGTACCGACGGTTCTCAACAAAGCGCTTCGCGCCGTATGCCGCGTGGAAGAAGGCGCGTTCACGCGCAACCGTGCATTCGGCCTCACGGCTTTCGTGCTGGCGAATCGCGGGTGAAGCTCCCGCTACGAAGCCGCTAGCGCAGCATCGCTTCGCGTTCTGACGTCTGCTTCGGCGAAGCAGACCCCTCGCGGAACGCGTAGTACCGCAATCCGACGAAGGTGAACAGCGTGTAGGGCACGATTCCAAGCGCCTGGGACACATAGGTGTCCATCTGCAGCACATGTATGGCCCACAGGACCGTCGCCAGATTGAGGCCATACGCCACCAGGATGACAGTCGCGAATCGCAGCGCTGCCGGCAATGCGTCGCCAGTGTGGCGGAAAGTCCAGCCGCGGTTCAGCACGAAGCTGACGACGAGACCGACGGCATAGCCGAGAACGTTGGACGGCACGTCCCCCATGGAGCCGGCCGACTTTGCAATGAAGATAACGGCAAGGCCGACAGCGCTGTTCAGCACGCCGACCATCAGGAATTTGAATAGCGACCAGAGCACGCGATCCCCGGTAAAGTCCCGCGCCGCCTACATGAGCCGGCGGTGCATGATACTCCACCTGCGCACCGGTTGGTCGTCAGCCAAGCATCGCCGCCCCCCGCACGCCGCTCGAGTCTCCATGGCGGTTGCGTACGAGACGTGTGCGGACGACATCGGTGAAAACCCACTCGGTCCACAACCGCGGCACCATGTCGTAAAGCGCCTCGCTGTTGGAAAGTCCTCCGCCGAGCACGATGACGTCCGGATCGAGCACGTTGATCACCGTCGCGAGCGCCCGCGCGAGCCGTCCGGCGTAGCGCGCAAGCGTGTCCTCGGCAGGACGGGCGCCGCGCACGCTTTCGGCGACGACGGCATCCGCGCTGATCTGCCTGCCGGTGTGCGCC
>JBLNBW010000024.1:0-5431 GCA_050260255.1 Rhodospirillaceae bacterium
GATCGCCCGAACTCGACGGCGAGGAAGTCGAGCAGATGGCGCACGGCCGGTATCAAGCCGCGCCGCGAGGGAAAGATTGCGAGAATCGCGCCCACCGCGGAGCTCCACGTCGGCAGCAGCCGCTGAAGTCGACCCGCCGCTATATCGCCGGCTACGAGCATGTCGGGCAGCTCGACGATGCCGATGCCGGCAAGCGCGGCGGCACGCAACGCCGTCATGTCGTCGGTTACGAGGCGAGGCTCGTGAACGACCGTTGCCGATACGCCGTCCGGGTTCGTAAGGTGCCATGCGTGCTTGCGGCTCGGCGGCCCGAGGTCGAGGGTCGGCAGACCCGTGAGGTCCGCCGGCACGGAAATACCCGGCATACGCTTCAACAGACCGGGCGAGCCCACCAGCAATTGCGGACTGTCACCCAGATTTCTCATCACGAGGTCGCTGTCCTCGATGGGCGGAAAACGCACCCGCAAAGCGATGTCGAATCCTTCCCCGATCACGTCGACGCGGCGATTGGTGGCTTCCAGCTGCACCTTCACGTACGGGCATTCGCCCATGAACTTGACCAGCATGTGCGAAACCCGCGCATGCAGCAGCGTGATCGGGCAGCTCACATGCACCGTGCCGTGCGGTTCCGAGCGGGTGCGATCGATCAATTCCTGTGCCGCTTCGGCCTCGACCAGCATCGCCACACAGCGGCGGTAGTACTCCTGTCCGATCTCCGTTACCGAAAAGCGGCGCGTCGACCGTTGGATGAGCCTCACGCCGAGCCGCTGCTCCAGCAGCGCGATGCGCCGGCTCAACTTCGACTTGGGTACTCCCAATGCGCGCGCGGCCGGCGCGAAGCCCCCGTTGTCCACCACCTGCGCGAAGAAAAAGAGATCGTTGAGATCGGGTATGGAGGTGACCATCGTTCTACGCGTGGAACGCTAAGGTCCGATTATGGCGACTAGTCGGCTCGCCGTTCCGACATTATGTTGGCAGTGATGGTGAACCACAACGATGGAGGTTTCATGAAGGCGATCCGAGGCATTTACACGAACCCCGTGTCCCACTGGGTTGGCGACGGCTTCCCGGTACGTACTCTCTTTTCGTACAACACTCTCGGCGAGCATGTGAGCCCGTTCCTGCTGCTCGATTATGCGGGGCCGGCGGAGTTTGCCCCGGGGATATCGCCGCGCGGCGTCGGAGAGCATCCGCACCGCGGCTTCGAAACCGTGACCATTGTCTACAAGGGCGAGGTCGAGCACCACGACTCGGCGGGCAACGGCGGATTGATTGGACCGGGAGACGTCCAGTGGATGACTGCCGGATCGGGTCTGCTCCACGAGGAGCTGCATTCCGAGGAATTTACCCGTCGCGGCGGCACGCTCGAGATGGCCCAGCTCTGGGTGAATCTGCCGGCGAAGGACAAGATGTCCCCGCCGCGCTACCAGACCATACTCGACGCCGATATCCCGAGTGTCGCGCTCGAGGCCAATGCGGGACGCATTCGCGTGATCGCCGGCAGCTATGCCGGCGTTCGCGGTCCGGCGGCGACGTTCACGGAGCTCGACGTCTGGGATATGCAGCTGCATGGGGGACATACCGTGTCTCTCCCGGTCCGTAACGGCCACAACACGGTGATGGCGGTGTTGCGCGGCGCCGTGACCGTGAACGCCGAGAAGACCGTCGGCGAAGCAACCGTCGTGACCTTCGATCCGGACGGCGACGAGATCCGCATCGAGGCGAACGCCGAAGCGACGTTGCTGCTGTTGAGCGGCGAGCCGCTCCGCGAGCCGATCGCAGGTCACGGACCTTTCGTCATGAATACGCAGGAAGAGATCGCCCAGGCGATCAAGGATCTGCGCCTCGGGCGCTTCGAGCGCCCACGCAACCCCGTCGCCTGACCCGACGCATGCGCGTGCCGCGCTTCGGCACACTTTCAGGAGGACACATCATGGCCAGCGAACCCATCCGCGATCCGGTAAAAGACCAGCTGCTGACGCCTAAGAACGCGGCACTCATCGTCATCGACTATCAGCCGGTGCAGGTCAACTCGATCGCGTCGATGGACCGGCAGCTGCTGATCAATCACATCGTCGGAACTGCCAAAGCGGCGGTGGCCTACGGACTGCCGATCGTCCACTCGACCGTGAACGTGAAGACCGGCCTCAACAAGCCGCCGATTCCCCAGCTGCGCAAGGTTCTCGGCGATTTCCCGACCTACGATCGCACCAGCATCAACTCGTGGGAGGACGTCGAATTCCGCAAGGCCGTCGAAGCTACCGGACGCAAGAAGCTCATCATGACGGCACTGTGGACCGAAGCCTGCCTTACCTTTCCGGCGCTGGATGCGCTGAAGGAGGGATACGAAGTGTATGTGGTGGCTGACGCCGTCGGCGGCACATCGCTCGCCGCTCACGAAGCGGCCTTACGTCGCATCGAACAGGCGGGCGGCAAGATGATCAGCGTCCCGCAGCTCTACTGCGAGCTGCAGCGTGACTGGGCGCGCAAGGAGACCGTGCCTGCGTTCATCGATCTTTTCATAGAAACCGGCGGCACTGCAGGCATCCAGTTTTCGTACGATCGGTCCGAGTGACGATCTGCCATGGAAGCGGACGAGGCCCGGCGCCTCGTCCACTCACCGCATCGAACCGGAACATCGCGCCTGAAGTCGCAGCCTTCAACGGCGCGAAGCCGGTCATCGAAGCGGGCGATGCGGTAAGGAGCGGTTCTTCCCGAGCCGGGACTACACGGACGCCGATGAAATACGACCGGGAAGCATGATGCAGAACTCTGCGCCAGTCCCCCGACCATTGCTTTCCACTGTGATACGACCGCCATGTAACTCGGCGAGCGTGCGGGTGAGCCACAGGCCAATCCCAAGGCCAGACAAGTCCCTGCGGCGTTCCCCATCGACGTGGAACGGCTCAAAAAGGTGTGGCACCTCGTCCGCGGTTATGCCGCGGCCATTATCCTTGACGCATATTTCTGCCGCATGACCGTCATAGCGCAGCGTCACCTCGATGCGTGAACCTGCAGGACTGTACTTGGCCGCGTTGTTCACCAGGTTCGTAATCATTTGCGTCACTCGGGTGCAATCGGCTTCGATAACGACCGGATGGTTCGGCGATTGAAACGTCACCGTATCGGCTTTCCGTTCCACGGCTTCTTTGCTGGCCGTCAACGCGTCTTCGATACAGGTCTTAACGTCCACGGATTCGATGTTCAGCGAAATCCGATTCATCGCAATCCGGGACAAGTCGAGCAGGTCATCGAGCAGACGTTTGAAGTGCCGCATCTGCCGCTTGAGAATTTCTCGTAGAACTCTGTTGTCGCCTGATCCGGCATCGAGGGCTGCCGACACCGCCGTGATCGCGTTCAATGGATTGCGTAGCTCGTGCGAGAGCACAGCAAGGAAGCGGTCTTTGTTGACACTTTCGCGGCGTAGCGTTTCTTCAGCCAACATGGCAAAACGAGCGACCGACTCGCTCAGCATCTGGTCGATTGCTTCGTCAAAGCGGGTCATCTCCTCAACGTCGGCTCGTGTAATCGTTGGGAGCGACTCGGCACGCATACGCAGCACGCTAGCTCGTAAGGCGCGGAATTCTCCGACTATCTGATCAATGGTAAATTTCCCCGCGACGCGAAGGACAGCGTGTCGTTCGGCGGGCGTATCCATCAGTGAAGTGCGCAGTCTCGTGCCCAACGACTTGGATCGCTGCTCCGCTGCGGTCTGCGGGTCCTCCATGTCGTCCGCAACCCACGCCAACAGCTCGGCAGCATGATCGCGGAGCGCCGTCGCATCTAAATCGCTCGCCGCCGGTATGCACGTGGTGGCATATGCATCCCACTCCTGCAGCAGCCGAGGCATCGAGTCACGAATGAATTGCGATAACGTCACTCTATCCATCGCTGCAGCCCGAAATAGGTGAGAGAGCACTGCAAAAAGTGAGCCGAATAATAATATAACGACCCCAAACCGCCCGCGCGTTCCGCGCTCGTGTCCTGCGCCCACACGCCGCACTTCATCGGAAATCTCAATGAAACGCGCTATTGATCGTGTTACGGACCGCCATATGCGCCCATGGGCATGTGCAGACGGAAACGTTCGATTCCACGCCGTCCGGCTCGCTTCCGGGTCGATGGAGCGTCGGGTCGACACGAGGCGGCGCTCCGCACTGCGCGGTGTCAGCTTATCCGACAGCGCCGAGTCCTCCGAATGTGCCGCTCCAGCGCGGTCCCGGCCCATCCCGTGGGCGGTGAAGAACGACCGGCAACGGAGGATACCTTACTTCAGGTACGACTTCAGCACTCGAAGCACCGGTTCGAGCTCGCGCTGACCCTTGGGGCCCGATCTCGCGGCCACATGCTCGCGCAGGTGCCCTTCGATCACCTCGCTCATCAGTCCGTTCACTGCGCCGCGAATCGCGGCGATCTGCTGCAGGACAGCCGCACATTCTGTTTCCGCAACCAGAGCGCGATCCAGTGCTTCCGCCTGACCGCGAATTCTCCGAACGCGCGCGAGAAGCCTGTCCTTGTGATGCACGGTGTGTGGCATGCATGTGCCCCAATGACGTATACTCCCTCCCAGTATACCGCAACGCCGTCCCACCATGAGCGACACTCGCACCCAGACCACCGTCTTTCACCATGGCAATCCCTCAGGAGAACGCAAGACCCGACGCGTAGTGCTTCTTACCGGCACGATGATGCTCGTCGAGATCTTCGCCGGCCTCGCCTTCAACTCGATGGCCTTATTCGCCGACGGCATCCACATGAGCTCGCATGCCACGGCGCTGGGGCTGTCCGTGCTGGCGTACGTCGTCGCAAGAAAACACGCGCACAGCCCTCGTTTCGCCTTCGGGACCTGGAAGATCGAGGTGCTCGGGGGCTATACCAGCGCCGTTCTGCTGGCGGTCGTGGCGCTCTTCATGGTCTACGAGTCCGTCCTACGACTCCTCACGCCTGCTGCCATCATCTACGATGACGCCATTGCAGTCGCGTTCGCCGGTCTCGTCGTGAACGTCGTTTGCGCGTGGTGGCTCAAAGACGATCACCATCACGAGCACGGCCACGCGCATGACCATGCCGGACAGCACTCTCATCACCACGATCTCAACCTGCGGTCGGCCTACCTCCACGTATTGGCGGACGCGGCGACGTCGGTCCTCGCCATCGTCGCGTTGTTCGGCGGAAAGCTGTGGGGCGCAAGCTGGCTCGACCCGACGATGGGCATCGTCGGGGCGGCGCTGGTGGCCATGTGGGCTTATGGACTGTTACGCGACACGGGCCGCGTGCTGGTGGACGCCGAGATGAACGCCCCGATAGTCGATGAAATCATCGAGGTGATGCGTGATGCGCCGGTTGCCGTCGACATCACCGACCTGAGAGTGTGGCGCGTGGCCCGGGGCACTTACGCGTGCACGCTCAGGCTCGCGACCGAACGAGCGCT
>JBLNBW010000025.1:0-14222 GCA_050260255.1 Rhodospirillaceae bacterium
GGGTCCTTGTAGTCGTCGCGGGCGAGGCCGTCACGCACCTTGACGACGGTGAACATGCCTCCCATTTCCATGGCGCCGAACGGCCCGCGCCCGCTCATCATCGGCAGCGTGTTATCCGGCAGCGGCATTTCCATCGCACCCATATCGGCCATGCCGCGATCGCCCATCACCATGTAGTCGGGGATGAGCTTCGATATCTTCTCGGCGACGCCGCGATGATCGACGCCTATCAGCGTCGGCACCTCATGCCCCATTGCATTCATGGTGTGGTGCGACTTGTGGCAGTGAAAAGCCCAGTCGCCGGGGTTGTCGGCAACGAACTCGATGGTGCGCATCTGGCCCACGGCGACGTCCACCGTTACTTCCGGCCAGCGCGCCGCCTTGGGCACCCAGCCGCCGTCCGTTCCGGTCACTTCGAATGCATGTCCGTGGATATGAATGGGATGGTTGGTCATCGTGAGATTGCCGATGCGTATGCGCACACGATCATTCCTGCGCACGACCAGCGCATCGATGCCGGGAAACACGCGGCTGTTCCATGCCCACAGATTGAAGTCGAGCATGGTAGCCACTTTCGGCGTGTAGCTGCCGGGATCGATATCGAACGCGTTGAGCAGGAATACGAAGTCGCGGTCCACCGGCATCAGACGGGGATTCTTGGGATGGACGACGATGAACCCCATCATGCCCATCGCCATCTGCACCATCTCGTCGCCGTGCGGGTGGTACATGAACGTGCCGGATTTCGTCATCTCGAACTCGTACACGTAAGTCTTCCCGACCGGTATGTGCGGCTGATTGAGGCCGCCGACGCCGTCCATGCCGTTGGGAAGCAGTATTCCGTGCCAGTGGATGGTCGTGTGCTCAGGCAGTTTGTTCGTGACGAAGATGCGCACCTTGTCGCCTTCCACGCATTCGATGGTCGGGCCCGGCGACTGCCCGTTGTATCCCCACAGGTTCGCCTTCATGCCGGGGGCGAGCTCGCGCACGACGGGCTCGGCGACGAGGTGGAATTCTTTCCAGCCATTGCTCATCCGCCACGGCAGCGTCCAGCCGTTCAGCGTGACCACCGGCCGATAAGGGCGGCCGTTCGGCGGTGCAAGCGGCGGCTGCGTGTCCGGCTTGGGCTGCGTAGGCGCTTCGGGAACGGAGGCCGCACCGGCGCGGCTCACCAGCCCGGTGCCGACCACCGCGGCGGCCGATGCACGTAAAAATTGTCTGCGTGATTCCATGTTTTGTCCTTGTTCTAATGACCGCCCGCCGAGACGGTCGAAGCGGCGCGCGTGGACGCGGTGCGCCGCTCGCCGGCAGCCGTAGCGATGCCGTTGAGGGCCGCTTGCAATTCGGTTTCCGCGATCCAGTAGTCGCGCGCGGCTTCGATGGCGGCATTGACCGCGGCCACCTGCTCGCGTGCATCGGCGAGCAGCTCGAACACGCCGATCAGCATGCCGTTGTACCGCAGCAGGGTTTCGTCGGAGATCTTCTTGCGCAGCGGCACGATCTCGTCGCGATAATGCCTGGCCGTGTCGTACGCCGTGCGGTACGCCGCATAGCGCTCACGCGTTTCCGATTCGGCGTCGTTTACCGTTCGCGCCAGCCGTTGCACCGACTGCATGTACAGCGCTTCCGCCTTGGCGACGCGCGCAGCACCCCAGTCGAACAGCGGTATCTGCAGGCTCACTTCGAAGCCGCGCTTCCACGGCTCCGGATCTTCCTTCGTCGCCGCGGGACCGAAGTCGAGCACGCTGACGAAGCGCGTGACTTTGCTCAAGCCGAGCGAAGCGGCGACCGACTCGGTGGCGTGTTTCGCGGCCTGGATGTCGTAACGCCGGTCGGCGAGTACGCCGGCAATGTCGCCCGGCTGAGCGGCGCTGGGCGGCAAATCGGGCAGCCGCTCCGGCAGACGGTATGCCATGCTGCCGGACAGGCCCATCAGCCGTGCAAGCCGCTCTCGCTGGCTCAATGCAGCCTGACGCGCCCGGGCAAGCTGCGCCACGGTTTCCGCGTAGAACACATGCTCTCGCATTTGCGTGAGCCGGGTGGCGTTGCCCAGCGTCGCCATGCGGCGCGCGAGCTCGGTGCCGGCTTCCGCGGTCTCTTTCACCTGCTGCAGGTACCGCACCGCTTCCTCGGCCGCGACCGCTTCGTACCAGGCCTTGCGCGTATCGAGCGCAAGGGCGATGGTGGCAGCGGCAACAGTGAGCTTCACTTCCTCGAAGCGCCGTGCTTCCATGCGCCGGCGCAGCGGCATGGTGATGAGATCGATGACAGGGAACGTGAGCGTCCACTCGAGCTTGCGCTCGCCTTCGTGGCTGGTTCTCAGATAGGAGAAATGCGGATTCGTAAGGCGGCCTGCCTGCACGAGATCGGCTTCGGCGATGCCCAGTTCCGCGTATGTCGCCTGCAAGCCGCGGTTGTTGAGCAGCGCAATCTGGATGGCGTCGTCGACGGCAAGGGGGCCGGCAAGCAGCCGCTGCACTTCGGCAGCGGGGGAAGACGCATCGTCATCGGTGCGGGTCCAGCGTACCGCTTTACCCAACCGCTCTCTGGCCGCGGTTTCTACAGCGTCGAAGCCTCCATCCCCGGAAAACGTGGCGCAGCCACCGAATGCGACGAGAGCGGCACCGAGCAGAAGATGCCGGGCATACTGTGCGTAGGCGTGCATCGCAGTCCCCTCAATGATGCTTTTCATGCGCGACGCCGGGCGGCTGCCCCGCTGGTTTCGCATCCGGTTGCGCGTGACCCCGATGGCTCTCGTGCGCGCCAGGAGATGTATTGCGGGATTCAGACGATGCGATCGCCAGATCGTCGTTCGCTGCCCGCCACGCTGCCAGCGGCTCGTCGCGGTAGGGCCGGTAGTCCGCGTATGGCGGGTCGTATGTCAGGGTAGGCGGCTGCGCGGCGGCGATGCCGGACAATGCAGCCAGGCCGTACCAAGGTACGGCGATAAGTCGGTGAAGCATGATGGTCCTCGCTGGTTACGCGCGCTCGTGCGCGCCCTCGGGCGCAATGGCGCCCGCTCAACGTCGGTGTGCGAGGATCAGGCTCGAGGCGGCCGCTGGGGCAGCTCGGGAATGTGCAGCGGGGCGGGCAGGCTTACCGAGGAGCCGTACACCCGGAAATCCTGCGGCGGAGCAACGAGGTGTACCGAAGGTACGGCCGAAAAGAACTGGTGGCAGCACAGGTTGGCATGGTGGCTGTCGGTGCCGTGGCTGGCATCGCCGGTGTATGAAGCGTCGTGGGCATGGTCCATCGCCTGCGCACCTGCATGCTCATGCGCGTGTGCCCCTCCACCCGGCATCCGCGCAGCCGCTTCTACCCCGTGGAGGGATTCGCACGAGATCGGGATGTACGCCACAGCCATGGCCTGCACCGGCAGGATGCAGATGAAGAATACGACGAGTATGCGCTGCAGACGGGCCAACATGCGACGGCAGTTTAGTGAAAAGAAGCGGTCTGCGCAAACGCGCGCCGACTACATGGGCGTTTTGACCGGGACGTCATCTTCCTGACGCTCGCTGCCGGTGAGCGTCGTGGCGGCGAGACCCGGGCCCGCCGTTTCGCGACAGCTTTGCGCACAGCGGCGGCAGATCTCTACGCACTCGTCCATGTCCCCTATGTCGGCGCAGCCTTCCGCGCACGCCTCGCACACCGCGGCGCAAGCGGCGCACACGCTCACATGCTGAGGCGAGTCGCTCATCATGAATTCCGCGGTGGTGCGGCAGAGCTCTGCGCAGTTGAGCATCAGCCCGAGGTGCGGTGCGGCGACTTCCTTACCGCTGCCGGGAACGCAGTAACGCATCGCGGTAGTGAAGCAGGTCTGGTAGCAGTCCAGGCAGAGCTCCGTGCATCGTTGCATGGTCGCGCTCGGCATCTCGGCGTCCTCCTCCCGTTGTCACAGGCGTGTCGCACGAGCGAGCGAATGTCGTGCCATACGCCGCTCTTGCCGCCAAGACAGTCGCGCGCGGCGAATGGCGCCGACTACGCGAGCCGTCGGCGCCGGTGGCCGGTACACCCAGTGCATGACTGCTGCTTCCGACGAGAGTCGAACGGAAGGCGCAACGCCGCTTTGCGCGCGAAACCGATCGGCGCCGCCGCACACCGCCAGTATTCATCCCGAGTCGCGTACTACGGAGGAGCATGGCCATGCACAACACATCATCCGCCCAAACGCAGAAATGCATAGACGACTGCATACGGTGTTATCAGACCTGCCTGCAAATGGCGATGAATCATTGCCTGGAGCTGGGCGGCAAGCACGTCGAGCCGCAGCACTTCCGTTCGATGATCACGTGTTCGGAAATCTGCCGCACGGCCGCCGATTTCATGTTGAGCAGCTCGCCGCTGCACGTTCAGACGTGCGCGGTGTGCGCGCAGGTGTGCGACGACTGCGCTCGCAGTTGCGAGCAGGTGGGCGACATGGACCTCTGCGTGCAGGCGTGCCGTCAATGCGCCGAATCGTGCCGCGAGATGGCGGGCGGCGCGTCCTACGGCCTGCAGGGCAGCCGCGCCGGGACGGCGACGGCGTAACTCGGCGCTCGGCGCCGCAGCGGCGCTCTGCGAGACGTTAAGCGGATGCTTCCCGCGAGCGCTTCATTGCTTCATGCCTGTCCGCCGCCGGATAACCGCCGCTGCCGTTCGGGTGGTCAGTGTTGAGGGAGGGCGTGCGCCCGATCTTCGGTGGGGCGGGGACGAATACGTAGCCATGACTCGCGGCGGCGGCCGTACAATCGGAATAGGTGTCGTAGCTTTCGCTGCTCCGCGTGACGCCGGTGACGGTCGAGATCTTTTCCCAGTGCCAACGTTGGTCTGAATCGGCAAAGAAACGCCAGGTAATGGCCATGTGCACCTCCTAGATGGGTCGTTACGCGGTGGACCGCGTGTCGAGCGGGTCGACGGTGGGACGCAATGTCTCGCCCTCGTCAAAGACGAGGTGATCCCAGGCTGGGTCGAAGCCGCTCGATAAGACATGCGTCGTGCATTCGTGCAGACGTGTGAAGCCGCCGGGCGATTGATGCGTGCCGCCGTCGTCCGTCCTTCTCCAGCGCCATTCGCCGAACGGTCCCTGGTATATCGTCCAGATTCGCATATCGGCCACGCATCAGTTCGCGGTGACGGCAGCGCGCGCAAAAAGCCGCGCGCAGTCGCGGGCTCGGATGAAATGAAAGCTTAGCGTCATCTCGTCATAATTCCCGGTCGGTTCCGGGTCGTTGCGCCGATCTCTATCGGCTTCCGGGATGGAATTTTAGTAATCGGCAGCTACCATCACGGTACTGTTGCGTACATGGGCGTGCCCGCGCAGTCATCCATGCGGAATCGCCGCAGCGACGGAACTTCTCGCAGAGCACCACCGCAAGGCATCCTCGAAGAGTTCCGGCCATAAACGGTCGAACCACGCCTTGCTTCCGCCCGCTTCCGTGAAATAGCCGAGGGCCTGATTGCGAAGCACGTGCTCTTGCGCGCGCGCGAAGAAGGCATGAGAGCCGCGCAGCGGGCCGGCACGCATCGTGAGCCGCTGTTCGAGGTCCCTGCGCACTGTATCCCGGATTGCCATGTGCGCCGCGAGCGCGCGATCGGCGCAGTGCTGCAGGAGTCGTTCTATCGTCCGGCGTGCCGCCGTGGCGCCGTTCGAGAGCAGTGCGACGTCGTCGAGCAGGGGGTGCAGGCTGCGCGCGTAATAATCCGGCAACGGCTCGTCCAGGACGAAGACAAACGGCGTATTCGAATCGGGGAGCCGGACGTATTTCCAGAAGAGTATCGCGCCGTGCACGAGCGGCCCGCGGGCGACGGCGGCATAAAGATCGTAAACGCCCAACTGAGCTTTGCGGCGCGCCGGGCGCAAATCGTGAACGAGGCATGCGCTCCATCCCCGAAACGATTCGTCGACAACGCCATCGTGCCGCTTCGAGGTGAGGCACAGGACGGAGAGCGTATCGTACGGGAGGGAAGGGGCCACGGATTGTATGAGTCGGTCAGCCTCTCTATCGCCTGCGTGTCGATCGCCTTTCGTCGGGTGGGCGAAGTCCCGTTGCATCTGGCCTCTAGGGTGGCCGCCTGCACTACCAAAAGTCTGCGCTTCAACGGCGCCCGCGTATGTCTGCGATCGTACGGATTGCATGAGCGCCGACAGCAGGTGCTGCACGTCGCGTGTGTCGGCGGAACAACGTCGACTCAATTTACAACCGACTCGTCGTCAAAGAATTTGTCCAGTCAATAGAAGAACTTGAGGTTTTGCACAGATCTTGCATCCGGCGTGGCGTCGCGCCGTATGCGGAGTAGGGGCCACGCACAGGACATACCATGGAAGAGCTCAAGATTCGCCTCTTGGTCGACCGATCTTTAGAAAAGGTCGACGGCATTCAGCAGACGATACGGAAAATCTCCGACTGCGACATTACGGTGTGCGATTTGGCCGACATGGTTCACGAAGACGCCGATGTCATATTGCTCGGGTACGAATCGGGAGACGCGGGACCGGACGACGCGGTGACGGCGCAATTGTTTCGGCGTGCGAGAGTGATCATGCTGGACCGTCAAACCACAGGGCGTGTCTTCGACCGGCTGTCGCGGGGCATGATCCGGAAGAAGGTGGGCGGGGCTGTCTTGTGGTCTTGAATCGGCCCGCGCAAGCGGGCACGTTCTTCTCCCTGTCATCGATGCGGCGTAAGAAGTGCACCGTAACGGGGCATCTACCGTGCGCTGGCGTACATAAGACGGTTCCCTAGAGACGCGGCAGCTCGCTTCTAAGCATCGGTTATGATGGAGTTATGCCGCCGGCATTCGCCATGCCGTTGGGCAGGCACGTTCACTGCAGGCCCGCCACAACGATCGTCATCGCGCGACATTCGAGGGCGGTGTGGAGGGATCAGTCTCGCCGAAAAACAACAGGCTTCTGGGGCTACTTCCCCCCGAGGTCATCGCTTATCTGTTACCCCATCTCGAGCGTATCAACATTGCCCGGGGAACCATCCTCCACCAGCCCGGGCAGCCGTCGCTGAAGCACGCCATCTTCCCGGTTTCCGGCCTCATCGGCCGCGTCGCCATGACGACGGATGGAAAGTCCACCGAATTGACCCTGTGCGGCTTCGACGGCGTGATCGGTGTGAGCATATTCCTCGGCGGACGGCCGCTCAATTCGCAGGCAATCGTGCTGAGCGACACGGTAGCGTTCAGATTGCCGGCGTCCGTGATGCTCTCGGCGTGGCGGCGCAGCGAAGCATTCCAGTGCGTCATGCTGCGATATCTCCAGGTGATCTTGCGCGAGGTGATACAGGTCGCGTTATGCAACAAGCATCACACGGTAGAGCAGCAGCTCAGCCGGTGGCTGCTGATGGCTATGGACCGCGTCGGCGGACCGACTCTGTACGTGACTCAGTCTGTCATATCGCACCTGCTGGGCGTGAGGCGAGAAGGGATCACCGAGGCGGCAGGCAAGCTCGAGGCGCACGGTGTATTGAAACGCGTTCGCGGCGAGATGACGGTCGTTCACCGGGGTGCGCTGGAAGGGCGATGCTGCGAGTGTTACGCCGCGATAACGCGCCACGTCGAAGACCTCCTGCTCGACGGCGTCGGTATAGCCGGTGCCGGCAAAGGCGAGTCAACCAAACGTAACAACATGGGCCCCTTTTGAGGCAAGCGCTGCAGGCGCAGCCAGTGTACGGGTCCGCACATACCACCCCTGGAATCGAGGCTACTGTTCGCGTACCGAAGTAGGGAGCTTCGTCATGCAGAAAGAAAAGCGGATCTTTTACAAGGAACTGTTCGGTGGCAACGGGAAGCGAACAATAGACGCCGATGGTTTGACAGTCGCAGACCCCATCACGAGCTTGTTCGACGTCGCTGTGCGATGGTCTACGCGTACCGGTTCCGATACGTCGCAGGCGACCGTGTCGCCGGTGCGGCGTGCCGGGACCGTCCGTTCCGGCGGCCTCGTAGGCAAGCGAACTGGAAGCTTTCTTATATAAGAAGCCCGCAGCTCAAAGAAGAATATCGACTTCGGTCGAAGCGAGATCCAACGAGCACGACTACAGGAGATGGAACAGTGGAATACCAGATCAAGGTGGTGGTGGTAGATGACAATACGTGCATGCTGCTTGGCTTAAGGCACCTTATCGACGCACAAAGTCCGGCCATGGGGGTAGTGGACACGGTATCGCGGTCGTGCGACGTGGCGTCCTCGGTCGTAAAGCACAGGCCGGACGTGGTGCTGCTCGACATGGACATGGAAGGGCAGGAGTCGATACAGCTCGTGACCGTGATCAAACAGAATTGCACGGCGAGGATGATCGTCCTCGTCGGAACACGGGATGCCGCTCTTCAAGAAAAAGCCATACTCGCCGGGGCACACGGCCTCGTGACGAAAGCAGAGCCGGGCGACACCCTGGTGCGCGCGATCAAGGCCGTGCATGGCGGAGAGCTGTGGCTCAAGCGCGACATGACGGCGAAGATACTCGGCATGATGGCGGCCGCTTATCAGCAGCAGTCCACGAAATGCGTCAGCGAGTCGCAGTTCACTCCGTCGGAGAACCGCGTCATAGCGGCGGCCGTCAAGTACCGCGGCGCGCCGAACAAAGTGATCGCCGACATGCTGAACATGAGTCCGAATACCTTCCGCAACCATCTCAGCTCCATCTATCTGAAACTCGGCATCCATCGCAGGCTCGACCTGGTGCTCTTCGGAATGAAGCACGTCGCGGAAGGCCACGCTGAGACCGACGCATCGGGGTCCGAGCTCATCGGGACGCCTTATACGCCCGTGGCCGGAGGGCACACCGAAAGCGATGAACTGCGATCATCGTTGGAAACGAAAGTGCTACCGCGCGAGCGCCGCGACCCGGCGGGCGCGCTTGCCGGCTCCGCACTCGGCGTGCAAACCAGCACGTTTGCATCCGGAACGATTTCGCGTATGCCTTCGGCGCGTCTCGTGCGTCTGTCCTCGCGTTCGGTCGGCACTGCAGTCGGGCGCCGCTAGTGCGGAAAAAGCGATCGGCCGCACGCCGGACGCACAGATCTTCCATCTCCTTTCGTCACCGATGACATCGCGCGCCGGCTTGGCCGGTGCGCGTTCGGTGGTCGATTTCCTCGATGCGGCGCGCTGCGCTCGCACTCGTTTTTCACTCACTGCTGCTCCCTGCAGCGCGTTGGTACCCGAATACTAGGACTTTGAGCACCGCGGTGGTGCGGTTGTCCTATAGGTCTATCTCGTGCCGACGACGATCATAAACCCGTGCTGTAAGCGCACGTGACACGTGGTGATCCTCGCAAGCTTCATCGATGTGTCGCCGCCGTGCGCAACAGATGCGGAGCGACGCGTTGCGTGACGCCCGCGCCGACTCGTCAGGGAGGCGCAGTTCTCGGTGCTACGACTCTTCAGCCACTACGTATCGGCAAAGCTGCTGCTCCTCATCGCCCTCGATAGTCTCATCCTCGGTGCGAGCATCGACTGGGCGTTTTCATATCATCTCCAGGCGCTCGCCGAGCCGTTAAGTCCTGCCGTTTATGCCGCATCGGCGGCGGTGGAGCTCTTGTTGGTCGTCGTCATGCTGATCGTCATGAGCGGCATGGGGCTATACGAGCCGGACATCGTGCAGCACGTACGATCGGCAGTGCTGCGCCTTGCGATTGCCGGCGCAGTGGGTGGCGCGGCGACGGTGCTGGTCATGGCGATCGTCTCGCCGTCGTTCGTGCCCTTGCGCGCCATTTTCTCCGGCAGCGTGCTCGCTCTTGTCTCGAGCGGCGCCTTGCGATGGGCGCTGTCGCGATGGGCCGCGCTGGGCTCGTTCAAGCCGCGCGTCCTGGTCCTCGGCAATGGCAGCGGCGCGGCGAAGCTAGCAGAGCTCGCACAAAGACATCGCAATCAGGAAGTCGTCGGCTACGTCGAGTGCGGTGCAGCACCGACGGAGCGCGTGCCGCTGCCGCGTTTGCTGCCGGCCTCGGGCGAATCGCTCGCGGCGCTCGCGGAAAAATACGCCATCGATCACATCGTCGTCGCAGTGAAGGACCGCCGCGGCGGCGCCTTGCCGGTGACGGATCTGCTCGACTGCCGCTTGCGCGGCGTGCGTGTCAACGATCTCTCGACGTTCTTCGAGCGCGAGCATCGGCAGGTGCTGCTCGAGTCGCTTACACCGGGATGGATGGTGTTCGGCGACGGCTTCCGGCAGGGTCTCGTGCGCACCATGGTCAAACGCCTGTTCGACATCGGCGTCAGCATGGCGTTGATGATCGTAACGCTGCCGATCATGGCGCTCGCCGCGCTGTGCATCGTAGTGGAGAGCGGGCGGCCTTTCCTGTATCGCCAGGAGCGCGTCGGCGAGGGCGGCCGCACGTTCTACATCTACAAATTCAGGAGCATGCGGGTCGAAGCCGAGCGCGACGGCACGCCGCGCTGGGCGGGCGCCAACGACGACAGGATCACGCGCGTGGGGCGCTTCATACGGAAGACCCGTATAGACGAGCTGCCGCAGGTCTTCAACGTGCTGAAGGGGGAAATGAGCTTCGTGGGTCCGCGTCCCGAGCGCCCGTACTTCGTCGACCGGCTTGCCGAGCAGATTCCCTATTACGGGTTGCGACACAGCGTGAAGCCGGGAATCACCGGCTGGGCGCAGGTGAGCTACACGTACGGCGCGTCCGTGGAAGACGCGATCGAGAAGCTCCAGTACGACCTGTATTACGTAAAGAACCACACCCTTTTTCTCGATCTCGTGATTCTCGCCGCAACGATCGAGGTCGTTCTTTGGGGAAGCGGCTCCGGCGCGCAGCCGGCGCCGCCCATCACAGCGGCCGTGCATCTGAAGTCGCGAACCGTGCAGGCGAAGTGATCATGAGCGATGCAGACACGCCGTTCGCCACAAAGAGGAGATCCACCGTGACAACCAAATGGTCGCGTCTTCATGCCGCCGGGATGGCGGGAATTTTAATGTTGCTGTCGCTCGCCGGCTGCATGCGCGCCTATCCGCCCGCCTCGGAAAATCTGCAGCAGACGGCCGATGCGCCGTATCTCATAGGCCCTGGCGATACGCTCAACATTCTCGTCTGGCGCAATCCGGAACTGTCGATGGTGGTCCCCGTGCGCCCGGATGGCAAGCTCACCACGCCTCTCGTGGAAGATCTTTCGGCAACCGGAAAAACGGCGAGCCAGCTCGCACGGGAGATCGAAAAAGAGCTTTCGAAGTACATCCAAAACCCGGTGGTGACCGTCGTCGTCACGAATTTCGTCGGGCCATACAGCGAGCAGATACGCGTGATCGGCGAGGCATCCAAGCCGCAGGCTCTGCCGTATCGCGCCAACATGACGCTTCTCGACGTCATGATCGCCGTGGGCGGCATCACGGATTTCGCCGCCGGCAACAAGGCGAGCATCCTGCGCCGAAACGGCAGTCAGAGCGAGCAGTTCGGAGTGCGTATCCAGGATCTGATACGCGGAGGCGATCTGTCCGCAAACCTCAAGATGCGCCCCGGCGACGTTGTCGTCATTCCGCAGAGCGCGTTCTAAGCGGGAGCTTGGCTCCCCGCACCCTCGGCGCCGCGTACACGGAAAGGAACCCGATGGAGGAATTGCTGAGTCAGGTCGTGGCGCAGGCACGCGCCGCATGGCGCTATCGCTGGCACGCCGTCGTATGCGCGTGGGTCGCCGGCATCGTGGGCGCCTTCGTCGTCATGGTTGTCCCGCCGCAATACGAGGTGTCCGCCAGGGTCTACGTCGATACGCAATCCGTGCTGAGGCCATTGCTGTCCGGACTGGCGGTCCAGCCAAACGTCGATCAAATGGTCGTCATGATGAGTCGGACTCTCATCAGCAGGCCAAACGTTGACCGCGTGATCAGGATGGCGGACATGGATGTTCGTGTTCAGACGCCGAGCGAGCGCGAAGCGCTGATCACGCGCCTCACCAAGGAGCTCACGATCAAGAGCGCCGGTGCGGAGAACCTCTACACGATTGCCTACACGGATCGCGATCCCGCGCTCGCCAAGCGCGTGGTGCAATCGCTGCTCACCATCTTCGTGGAAGGCAGCCTCGGCAACAAGCGCAAGGATTCGGAGTCGGCACAGCGCTTCATCAATGAGCAACTCAAGACATACAACGAGAGGCTGATCGCGGCGGAAAACGCCATGACGGAATTCAAGCGCCGGCACCAGCAGCTGATGGGGGACGGAAAGCAGAACTACTATACGCGCCTGGGGGAAGCCGAGGCGGCTCTGAGCCAGGCCACGCTGGAGCTGAGCGAAGCGCAAACCAGCCGGGATGCCATTAAACGCCAGCTCGATGGCGAGACATATCCGGTGTTGATCGAGGACAGTGCGCCTGTGGAGGTGATGAACACCGAGATCGACAACCGGCTGCATGCCCTTCAGCAGAAGCTCGACGGCCTGCGGATGACCTATACGGAACGGCATCCGGACATCATTGCGCTGAATCAGATGATTGCGCAGCTGAAAGAGCAGAAGCAGCGGGAGGCGAAGCAGAAGAAAACCGCTAGCCCGGTGCCGAAGACCCAGCCACAGAACCTGATCGTCCAGCAGCTCACTGTTTCGCTTACCGAGGCAGAGGCCTACGTTGCGGCCATGAAGGCCCGTACTGCCGAGTATCAAAAGCGTGTGAGCGCACTCCGGGCAGCGGCCAACGCGATTCCTCAAGTCGAGGCCGAGTACGTCCAGCTCACGCGCGACTACGAGGTCACGAAGAAAAACTACGATGCACTCCTCGCCAAGCTCGAATCCGCGCAAATCTCCGGAAACATGGAAAGCGCTGGAGTGATGGATTTCCGCGTCATCGATCCGCCGCAAGTGCCTACTGTTCCGAAGGCCCCGAACCGCGCGCTGCTGTTTTCCATCGCACTCGTCTTCGCCATCGGGTGCGGTGGCGCACTCGCCGTGTTGATGAGCCAAACGCGGCCGACGTTCGAGGACGAAGGCAGCCTGCGCGACGTGACGGAGCTGCCGGTGTTCGGCACCGTGCCCGTGGCATGGACCGCCAAGCAGGCCGCACGAAGGCGCAGAAGCGTGTTTGCGCTCATCGCCGCCATGATCAGCCTGCTATCCGCATACGGTGCGCTCATCGCGACGTACGCGCTCACTATCGCGAGGACCTAGCATGGATATCGTCGAGAGAGCGGCGGCCCTGTTAGGCACTTCGGCCGGAGCTGCCGAAAGTCAGGATTCCCATCGTCGCGATGCGCGTATCGTGCAGCGCCTGGAACGAAATTTCACTCAGATTCATCCTTCGCAAGCGCCGAAGCGCCAGGCGGACGATCAAGCGGCACAGTGCGCGGAGCCGGAAACGGCTGTTGTACAGCGACCGGCGCGCATAGTGAGCGTAGACCAGGCACTGCTGCGCGCCCAGCGCATCATCACTCCGACAGAGAAACGCACCATGATGACCGAGAGCTTTCGGCGCGTGAAACGGCACATCCTGGCAAATGCGGTGCGAGCCGACAGGGCCTCTCGAAAGAACCTCGTCATGATCACCAGCGCGCTGCCCGGTGAAGGCAAGACGTTCTGCGCGATCAATCTGGCTATGAGCCTTGCGATGGAGATTGACCGTACGGTGATGCTCGTTGACACCGACTTCGAGAAGCGTTCGATTCCAGCGGCTCTCGGGCTCGATGTCGGAACGCCTCGCGGGTTCGTCGATGTGATTGCAGACAGCTCCCTCACTCTGGCAGACGTCTTGTTGAAAACGGACATCGGCAAGCTCACTGTCTTGCCGGCGGGAACGCCGCATGCGCATACCACCGAGCTCGTTGCGGGAGATGTCACTGCCACACTGCTGCGCGAGATGGCGGATCGTTACGACGACCGGATAATTCTTTTCGACTCGGCTCCATTGCTTGCGGCAAGCGAGTCTTGCGCGCTCGCTCCGCACATGGGGCAGATCGTGCTCGTCGTGGAAGCAGGCAAGACCACCGAGAAGGTGGTGAAGGAAGCGTTGGAGTCGGTGGCGTCGTGCAACGTTGCCGGCGTGCTGCTCAACAAGGGCGCTCCATCGAGGGCGCGCGGCGAGTACGGTTACGGGTATGGCGCCGCAGAGTGATGACGAAGCCGTGCAGGGGCGGCAGAGCACCTGCTGCCGGTGCACTGCCGTCAGGACCGCTTTAGGGCTTGCCATGGCGATGTCGCCCATCGTAGCCGACACGGCGCGCGCTCAGTATCCGGCTCAGTATCCGGCCATTCCGCCCAGACAGCCGGTGAGCGAGGGCGAAGCGCGAAGAGCATGGGAGTTCCAC
>JBLNBW010000026.1:0-22510 GCA_050260255.1 Rhodospirillaceae bacterium
TGCAGGATCACGTCTACCGGCAGGCCGTCACCAGCGCCGCGAGCGGCTGCATGGCGGCACTCGATGCACAGCGCTACCTGGAAAGCCTAGGCGCGTAGCGGCCGCGTCCATGCGACATGAGGCGCCCGCGTCGCACCGAACCACCTCCCGATGACGTCGCATTCAGGGCGTTGCTGTCCGACGTCATCCCGCTTCCCCCTTCCAATCGCGTAGCGCACAGCCGGCCCCGTCCGCGCCCTGTACCCGAGCAGCGCCTGCGTGACGAGCACGAGACGCTGCAGGAAAGCCTCAGCGACTGGACACCCTGGGACGCCGGCCACGAAACGGGCGAAGAGCTCGTCTACTCACGCGCCGGCGTGCCGGCACATACGCTGCGCAAACTGCGCCGCGGCCACTGGGCGATACAGGAAGTCCTCGATCTCCACGGATACACCGCGCCGGAGGCGCGCAGCGCCGTCGCCGACTTCCTCGCGCACTGCAGGCGCGAGCGATTGCGCTGCGTGCGCATCATTCACGGCAAAGGGCTGCGCTCGCCGAACCGGGAGCCGGTGTTAAAGCGCAAGCTTGCCGGGTGGCTGATGCAGCGCGACGAGATACTTGCGTTCTGCCAGGCGCGCCGCACGGAAGGCGGCGGCGGTGCGGTGGTCGTACTGTTGAGAGCGTAACGCCGCTGTGCTGTCTTTAAGGAAGGGCTACGGAGGGAAACCACGTCTCCCTCTGTTCCTACCTGGAGCTCCCTCCGGCAACGGCGTTGCCGGAGGTTACGGAGCGGAACCCTTGGTTCCCCTCTGTTCTTACACCGGCCGCTAGCGGCCATCTAGACGATGGAGTCCTTCTAGATCGCCGCCTCGTTGGTTTCGCCGGTGCGGATGCGAATCACCTGCTCGACTTCGGTGACGAAGATTTTCCCGTCGCCGATCTTGCCGGTGCGCGCCGCCTTGATGATGGCGTCGATCGCGCTTTCGAGCAGTTTCTCGGGCACCACGACTTCGACTTTGACCTTCGGCAGGAAATCGACGACGTATTCGGCGCCGCGATACAGTTCGGTGTGCCCCTTCTGACGTCCGAAGCCTTTCACCTCGGTGACGGTGAGCCCGCTCACGCCGATCTCTGACAACGCTTCGCGCACTTCGTCGAGCTTGAAGGGTTTGAATATCGCTTCGATTTTCTTCATGTGTGATCTCCGGGCGCCGCGAGCTGCGATGCGGGCGCTAGGATACCATGTCTGCCCGGCTAGTCGAACTCGGGCCGGTAGCGATTGGTGATCGGGTAGCGCCAGTCCTTGCCAAAGCCCCGGTGCGTGATCCGTATGCCGATGGGCGCCTGCCGCCGCTTGTATTCCGCCCCGCGCACGAGCTTCACCACCCGTTCGACGTCGCTGCGCGCATACCCGGATGCCATGATTTCGCGCGGGCTCGCGTCCTGCTCGACGTAAGCCTCCAGAATGGCATCGAGCACTGCGTACGGCGGCAGGCTGTCCTGATCTTTCTGGTCCGGACGCAGCTCGGCCGACGGCGGCCGATCGATGACCCGCTGCGGAATCACCGGGGACAAGCTATTCCGATAATTCGCGAGCCGGTAGACCATCATCTTCGTAATATCTTTCAGCACGGCGAAGCCGCCCGCCATATCGCCGTAAAGGGTCGCGTAACCGGTCCCCATCTCGCTTTTGTTGCCGGTCGTCACGACGATGGCGCCGCTCTTGTTCGAAAGGGCCATGAGCAACGTGCCGCGTATGCGCGCCTGCAGGTTCTCTTCCGTCGTGTCTTCGGGCAATCCCGCGAACTGGGGCTCGAGCGCGGCTCGGAACGCATCGAAGATCGGCCTGATCGCGATCTCCGTATAGTGCACGCCCATGGCCTTGGCTTGGTCCAGCGCGTCTTCGCGGCTCATCGACGCGGTGTATTGCGACGGCATCATAATGGCACGCACGCGCTCCGGACCGAGCGCATCGGCTGCGACGGCGAGGGTCAGCGCCGAGTCGATGCCGCCTGAAAGACCGAGCAGGACGCCCGGAAAACCGTTCTTCGTGACGTAGTCGTGCACGCCCAGCTTGAGCGCTTCGTAGACCTCGGCTTCCACGCTGAGCGTCGGAACGATTTCACCGGGCACGGGCTTCCCGTCCACGAAATCGACATAGGCAAGCTGCTCTCGAAACGAGGCACACTGATGCGTCACGCTGCCGTCGAGCCCGACGACGAACGACGAGCCGTCGAATACGAGCTCGTCCTGGCCGCCGACGAGGTTCACGTACACGAGCGGGATTCCGGTCTCTTTCACCCTCTCGCGCATGACGTTGTAGCGCGTGCTCTGCTTGCGCACGTGGTAAGGCGACGCGTTGAGGACGAGAAGTATCGCAGCCCCCGCTTCGCGCGCCGCGGCCGGTGCATCCGCATCCCACGCCTCCGCCGTCAGACCCGGGCGGTCGTGCAGCTCCACAGGCATCGCCGACGCCCTGCCGAGCGCACCCCATGCGTCTTCGCAGATGTTGATGCCGAGCTTCACGCCGTCGACCAAGAAAGTGCACGGCTCGGTGGCGGGATCGAAGTACCGCTTCTCGTCGAACACCGTATAGTTCGGCAAATTGTGCTTGTCGTACGTCGCAATCACCTGCCCGCCGTACAGCACCGCCGCGGAATTATGCCGACGACCATTCGCGCCCCGCGGATAGCCGACGACGAGATAGATGTCGGGCACGCGCGAAGCGAGCTGTTCGAGCCCCGATGCGCACGCCTGGAGGAAATCTTCGCGCAGCAGCAGATCTTCCGGCGGATAACCGCACAGGGCGAGCTCCGGCGTGACCATCACATGCGCGCCGCCTGCACGCGCCTGCTCGGCAAAGCGAGCTATCCGGTCGACATTGCCGGCGATGTCGCCGACGGTGGCGTTGAGTTGAGCAATCGCAATTCGCATATGCGTAATATATCATCCCGTCCGCGCCCGCCTTGCGCTGCTGCGATGCGCGACAGTCTCACGATACGCAGAGCCATCGCCCCATGACTGCCCGCCATGTCACCATAATCGGAGCTGGATTCTCCGGCCTCTCCGCCGCTTATGAACTGAATCGTGCCGGTTATTCGACAGAGATCATCGAGCGCAATGCCGCACCCGGCGGACTCATCTCGACACTGCACACCGAATGGGGCCTCGTGGAAACCGCCGCCAGCGGCGCATTGAGCACCGTGCGCCTCGAGGCGCTGGCGCAGGACATCGGAGTGCAATTACTCTGCCCGGCTCGCACGGCTCGCAGGCGCTATATCTATCGGGGGGCACCGCGCCGCTTTCCGTTGCGCGCAGCCGAGTGGCCACGATTTGCACGCTTCGTTGCGACACTGGCGTTGCACCGGTCGGCCGTCGCGCCGCGACCGCAGGAGAGCATACGTACCTGGGCGACGCGCGTAATGGGCGAAGGTGCTGCGCGCTATCTCGTCGAAGGCGCGCTGCAGGGTATCTATTCCGGCAATCCCGAGCGTTTGAGCGCAAGCCTCATTCTCGGCCGCTTCTTCGACAAAATGCCGCGTGGTCCCCGCCCGCGGCAGCGGGGCCTCGTCGCTCCCGCCGGCGGCATGGGCGAGCTCATCGCCGCACTGAGCGACAAGCTGCGGAAGCGGGGCGTCGCATTTCGCACGGACACGGCGTTCACGTTCGACGGCCGACCCCGCCACCCGCATGTCATCGCGACCGGCGCCGCTTCCGCGCGTGCTTTGCTCGACGGCGTTGCACCCGAACTCGCAGCAACACTGCGCTCGTTCGAGCTTTCGACGATGCTTACCATCACGGCTTTCTTCCGCGAGTATTCCATTCACGGTTTTGGCTGTCTCTTCCCGCCAAGCGAGCGGCGCAGAGCGCTAGGGGTTCTCGTCAACACCGACATTTTTCCGAACCGCTCCACGAGCTACGTGTCCGAAACATGGATACTCGGCGGTGCCTCGGGCGCTTCTGCGCTGCGCGCATCCGATCTCATGCAACTCACCGATGAGCAGCTGATCGATCTCATCGTCGACGAGCGCCGCTCCGCTTTCGGCAACGACGAAAGGCCGGTAGGCTACCGCGTCACGCGCTGGCCCGAGTCCATCCCCCATTACTCCGTCGATCTCGAGCTCGCGCTGCCGAAGCTTCAACACGGCACGAACAATGTGTTCCTGCATGGCAATTACATGGGCCACATCGGCCTCGCGAAAATCCTCGATCGTGCGGCCGCGCTGCCGGCGCAGATCGAGTCACGCGGCTGCTGGCACTGAGCCGGCACGGCGCGAGTACTGCTGCATTCGTTCTTTCGGCCCCGACATCCTCACATCGTGAAGCTCGAAACCGTCGCATCGCTCGACGCCGTATCACCCGGCGAGTGGAACGCGCTTGCGGGCACAGATCCATTCGTGGGTCACGAATTCCTGAGCGCGCTCGAGCGCACGGCGTGCGTCGGCACCAGCGCCGGGTGGACCCCGACGCACCTCGTGCTAAGAGACAGGCGACGCCTCGAAGCTGCGATGCCGCTGTACCTCAAGACGCACTCGTACGGCGAGTACGTCTTCGACTGGGCGTGGGCCGATGCTTATCATCGGCATGGCATCGACTATTATCCCAAGCTCGTATGTGCAGTGCCGTTTACCCCGGTGACGGGGCCGCGGCTGCTCGCGCATAAGGACGAGCACCGGCATATCCTCGTCGCCGGCCTCCTCCAACTGGCGCGTGAGCTAAAGGTGTCGTCGGCGCATGTGCTGTTCCCTTGCGCCACGGACGAGGAAGCGTTGCTGCGCGCGGGCATGCTCGCGCGGCGCGGCGTGCAATTCCATTGGCGCAACGACGGCTACGCGTGCTTCGACGACTTCCTGGCGGCCATGAATCACGCGAAGCGCAAGAACATACGGCAGGAACGACGCAAGGTACGCGATGCGGGCATCACTTTCGAATGGCTCGAAGGCGCGCAGATCACGGAAGCGGACTGGATGTTCTTCTCGAAGTGCTACCGCAACACGTACCGCGCGCACGGTTCCCGCCCCTATCTCAGCCTGCAGTTCTTCCGTGAGCTCGGCGCGGCGCTGCCCGCAGCGACGGTGCTCATCGTGGCGAGACGCGACGGTCGGCGCATCGCCGCCTCGTTCAACGTCCGGGCCGCAGAGCGCCTGTACGGCCGTTACTGGGGCAGCGTCGAGTACGAATCTGGCCTGCATTTCGAGACGTGCTACTACCAGGTCATCGAGTACTGCATCTCGCGCGGCATCGCGGTATTCGAAGGCGGTGCGCAGGGCGAGCACAAAATGGCTCGCGGTCTGCTGCCCGTCGAAACGCGCTCCGCGCACTGGCTTGCCCATCCGCAATTCGCCGAAGCGGTCGAAGCGTTTCTCGCGCGCGAAGGCCGCGGGATGGCGCATTACATGGACGAGCTGCGCGAGCACACGCCATTCCGGCGTGATGCGGCTTCTTGACGTATCATTACGGCACACCGAGACCGAAAGAAACGGATGAAGTTCTGCAGCAACTGCGGCCATGCGGTGACGCTCAAAGTCCCGCCCGGCGATTCACTGCCCCGTCATGTGTGCGAAGCGTGCCATACGATCCACTATCTCAATCCGCGCATGGTCGTGGGCTGCATTGTGGAATGGGAGGATCGCATTCTGCTGTGCAAGCGCGCGATAGAGCCGCGCTACGGCTATTGGACCGTGCCGGCGGGCTTCATGGAGAACGGTGAAACGACGCAGGCCGGCGCAGCGCGGGAAACACTCGAAGAAGCGAACGCGCACGTCGAAGTGGGTCCGCTTTACGCGCTCTACAACATTCCGCACATCAACCAGGTGTACATCCTGTTTCGGGCACGGCTCCTCAATCTCGACTACAGCCCCGGCGCAGAGACGCTGGAAACGAAGCTCGTCGAAGAGCAAGAGGTCCCTTGGGACAGCATCGCGTTCGCCACGGTACGCAACACGCTGCGCCACTATTACAGCGATCGCCGTATCGGCCACTATGGCGTGCACACGGGCACCATAGAGCCTATGTCGGATCATCCACGGAGCTCGCTGCTCAAGTAGTAGCGTTGCTGGTTACTGGTTACTGGGGTGCCGCGCCATTCACCGCTAACGCCTACTCCGTAACGTCACGCTAAGCGCAATGCATCCACGATCTTGAGCCGGGCGGCGCGCATGGCCGGCAGCAGCCCTCCGATGACGCCCATCGCGGCGGCAAACAGCACGGACTGCACCACGATGGCTGGGGTCATCGTGAACCGGAAAGAGATCTCCGAGAACGAATCCCAATTGAGCGTCGAGACGTGCACGAGCTGCATGCCCGCCGCGAGCAGCAGCCCCGCCACGCACCCGATCATCGCGAGCAGCAGAGCCTCAAACAGAAAAGCGGCCAATATGCTGCGCCGCCTGAAGCCCAGCGCGCGCAGCGTCCCGATCTCCCCGGTACGATTCGCGACCGACGTGTACATCGTGATCATGGCGCCCACTATCGCGCCTATCGAAAAGATGATGGAAAGAGTCACGCCCAGGTAGCGAATGAAATTCGAGAGTGTCCGCGACTGCTCCTCGTAAAATTCCTTCTCGCGCTTTACGTCGAGCGTCAGTCGGGGGTCGCCTTCGAGCCGGGCCTTCAGTGCCTCGAACCCGTCCGGGTCGGCAAGACGCGCAACCACGGACGAAAACGCACGACGGCGGAACGATTGCATGAGCTGATCCGAATCCGCCCAGATTTCGGAATCGAAGCCCGACCCGCCGGCATCGAAGGTGCCCGTCACGGTCCAGCTCCTGCCGCCGAACCGCAGCGTCGCGCCCAGGCGCGCGTCGTCGAAACGTTCTGCGATGCTCTTGCCGACGACGACCTCGGCGGCGCCGGGCACGAACATGCGACCGGCCGTCATGCGCACCTGAGGGCGCAACGCGATGCCGGCCGGCTCCATGCCCCGTATACCGACGTTCGTCGGCACGCCGCTGCCCCGCCTGGGCAGCGCGATCAGCACGACGACTTCGCGCGACGTGAGCGCCGTCCCGTTCATCTTCGCGATTTCGGGCTGGCTGCCGACGATTGCGGCCTGCTCGCGATCGACGATGCTCTGAATCTCCGTGCCGGATGCGCGACGCGTGACGATGATGTTGTCGTACTGTCCGGTGGCCACGAGCGCGGCGCGCAGACCCGCTTCCAGCATCAGCACCGCAGCGAAGACGAAGACGACGAGCGCCATGCCGGCCGCCGTGAGCAGCGTGGTGAGCTTGCGAGTGCGCAGATTGCGCACGCTGTAGCGCAGCGGGATCGCCATCGGCATCAACCGATTGCCCTGAGACCGTCGACGATGCGCACCCGCGTCGCGCGGCGCGTCGGAAACAATGCCGCGATAATGCCCACGCCCACGGCACACACGATCTGCAGCATCACGGTTGTGCCGCCTACTTCGAAGACGGGGAACAGCGTGCCCATGCGCGCGGCGAACCAGTCGCCGACAGGGAAAGTGAGTGCCACGCCGATGAGGCATCCGGTCAATGCGATGGCGAGCGATTCGGCGAATATCAGCAAGCCGATCACGCCCGGCCCGAAACCCAGCGCCTTCAAGGTCGCATATTCGGCGAGGCGCTCCCGCGCAGTCATGGCCATCGTATTGGCCATCACGGCAAGGATGATGAAGATCACCACGAACGAAACGATGCGTATGGACACGACGATCGCCTCGGTTTGTTTCACGAACCCGATCTGGAACGACCGCTCCGTCTCGGTGAGTGTCTCGGCCAGCGAATTCTTGAAGGTCGCATCGATCGCAGCGCTCACTTCGGCGGCACGGTCTGGATTGTCGATCTCCACCACGAATACCCCGACCTGGTTGGCGCGATAGGGAAAGCGCTTGTTCACCGTCTCGTTGAGGTAGTCCCAGTGGAAGAAAAACTGCGAGGTATCCGTGCCGGCCTGCGCACCGTCGTAGATCGCGCGCACGTTGAACTGCCAGACGCCCGGGAAGATCGTGCCCTGCAGCGGGATGGTGTCCCCGACGCGAAAGCCGTAGGTGTCCGCAAGCTTCCTGCCCACCACCACGCCCTTGCGATCCCGCAGGAACGAGCGCCATTCGTCGTCGCCGACGAGGTACTCGCGGTACATCGCGAAATACGCAGGCGCATCAACCGCAAACTGCGGAAAGAAGTTCTTTTTGTCGATGTAAATGCCGCCGAACCAGTTGGCCGCCGCCACGCCGCGCACGCCGGGAACGGCGCGTATCTTTTCCCGGTAGGCAAGCGGCATCGGAAACGTGAGCGAGACGGCATTGCGCGTCACGAGTCGGTTGGGCGACGCATTGTTCGCGCCCGCGTACCACGCATCGACGATCGTTTGCAGCAGCCCGAATGAAAGAATGGCGACGATGAGGCCGAGCACCGTGAGCACCGTGCGCAAACGATGGCGCAGCGCATTGCGCACCGCAAGCTTCAGCCAGTACATCATCCTTCCGGCAACGTGCCGTCCAGCACGCCTTTCTCGAGATGCACGATGCGCCCCGCCGCCTGCGCCGCATGCGGATCGTGCGTCACCATGACGATGGTCTTGCCGAGCTCGCGATTGAGCCGTCCCATGAGATGCAGCACGTCCGCGGCCGACCTGCGGTCGAGGTCCCCTGTCGGCTCGTCGGCCACCAGTATGGTGGGATCGGTGATGATGGCGCGCGCGATGGCGACCCGCTGCTGCTGGCCGCCGGAGAGTTCTGAAGGATAATGGCGCGCGCGATCGGCAAGGCCCACCATCTCGAGCGCCTGCTCGGCGTGCTCGCGCCGCTCGTTGCTGCGCAAATCGGTAAGCAGCAGCGGCAGCTCCACGTTCTCGAACGCGGTGAGCACCGGAATCAGATTGTAGAACTGGAAAATGAAGCCGACGTGGCGGGCGCGCCATGCCGCGAGCTCGGCTTCGTTCATCGCCGTGATGTCCAGGCCGTCGACTTCGAGCGCACCCGCATCCGGCTTGTCGATGCCGGCGATGAGATTGAGCAGCGTCGACTTGCCGGAACCGGACGGCCCCATGAGCGCAACGAACTCGCCGTGTGCGATATCGAGCGTGATGTCGACCAGCACGGGCACGGTCTCGCCGCCGCGCTCGTACGACTTCACCACGTTGCGGATTTCAATCGCGGGACGCGACATGATATCGGGACAGCGCGCTACTTGCGCGATAACTCCACCCGCGAGCCGTCGTGCAGCGCCTCCGGCGGGCGTAAGACCACACGATTGCCGGGCTGCAGGCCGCTGCGCACTTCCATCCAATCGCCAAAGGCTTCGCCAGTGGAGACGCTGACGAGCCGTGCGCGCCCGTCGTCGATACGGAATACGGCCGCCGCCCCGCCCTTCTTCGTCACGGCGCCCGCTGGCACGGCCACGCGGGGAGCGCGTTCGGCCTCGTTCATCTCGCGCTCGAGAAACGCGACCTTCGCGCTCATCTCGGGCAATACCCGGGGATCGCGCTCGACGAAGCGGACTTTCACCGTTACCGTCGCCTTGGCGCGGTCGACTGTCGGCACCATGCTGCCCACGACACCGCGCATGCGGATGCCCGGCAGCGCGTCGAGCTGTATCTCGCAGGGCTGTCCCGTCTTCACCTTCGCAAGATTGGCTTCGGACACATCGGCTTCCACTTCGAGCGTCGACATATCCGCCATGGTGAGCACCGCGCCTTTCGTGTCGGCAGCTGCGGAGAACGGCGTGATGTTGTCGCCGACGTTCGCGTTCTTCGTCAGCACGACGCCGTCGAACGGCGCCCGCACCAGCGTCTGCTGCAAAGCCACTTCGGTGACCTGCTGATTGGCTTGCGCGACCGCCACTGCCGCTTTCAGGCTCGCGATCGATGCGACGGCGCGCTCGTAACGCGCCACCGCCTGGTCGTGTGCGGCCTGCGACACGAATTTCTGGCGCAGCAGATCTTCGGAGCGCCGAAGTGCCCGCTGGGCCTCTTTCAGCTCGGCCTCGCCCTGCGCGAGATTCGCCTGTGCCACTTTGACGTTGGCAGCCGCCTGCTCGCGTTGCGCCGTCACGTCGCGATTCTCTATGCGCGCGACCACTTCACCTTCCTTCACACGGCTGCCCTCGCGCACGCCGAGCCATTCGAGACGGCCGGTTGCCTTCGATCCGACGGCGGCTTTGCGCTGCGCAACGACATAGCCGGTGGCGTTGAGCAGGGTATGGGCCTGCGAGGGATAGACCTGGCTCACGGTGACCGCTTCGACGACGACCGCAGCGCGCTGCTTGAAGAAGAGGTAGCCTGCCACCGCAGCGACGGCCACTGCGGCCCAGAGGGCATAACGGGGCCAGCGCCGCCGACGCGGTGTCCGCGCCGTCTCGTGAGTGCGAGCTATGCGCAGCCGAGATAGTTGGTCGTCCATTGCCACACCATGAATCGCGCGGCTTCCTGCGGCCGAGACGGGCGAAGTGCGGCGTGTAGCGCACCGCGCCGAGGTAATGACGCAGCGCGCGACACCTCTTACTATGCATCGCTGCCGCATGCTGCGATTTTTTCGCATTGTATCAGGGGACCGTTCGCGACCGCATTGGAACGCAACGTCTGGTAGCATTCCGTTGGGATGACCTTTTGCTTCCGGCTGGGCCACAGGCTTCGATTCAGCGCGCGGATATCATCTCGTGGGACATGGCGTGAACCGAGAAGCAACGACATACACAAAAGCACGCACGGCGGCGACGCGCTGGTTCCCGGCCGGACGAAGGCCGGCTTCGGATGGCGTGATCGACGAGTTCGAAGCGCGAGGCAGCACGCGTTGCGGGCATACTTGGGCTGCGTGCTCGCGCTGATACTGGGCTGCCCGACGTTGCCGGCGGCCGCGGAGCCGTTCGCGTCCGGCGCGAGCGAGCGCATTCTCGATATTGGCGGCATCCCGCTGCACGTCTATGCATACAAGCCGCCGGAGTACCGGGCGGGTGACATCCTGCTCGTACTGCACGGTCTCGGGCGCAACGCCGCAGGCTACCGGCAATATGCAAAGCCGCTCGCCCACCGCTATGGGTTTCTCGTCATCGCGCCACTGTTCGATCGGCAGCGATTTCCCACCTGGAGGTATCAGCAAGGCGGCATTGCGCGCGCAACGGATGATGCCGTACAGGCGGAGCCTGAGGATCGATGGGTAAGCTCGACGGTGAACCAGCTCATAGAAGAGGTGCGACGCGCGGAAGGCGCCCCTTCGCTGCCCTACTCCATTCTTGGACACTCGGCGGGAGCGCAGGCCCTCACCCGCTACGCCGCATTCGGAACCACGCAGGCCCGGCGTCTGATCATCGCCAATCCATCGACGTATCTATGGCCGGCCTCCGACGTTCGTTTCCCGTACGGCCTGGGTGGCTTGCCTTCCGAGCTGGCGAACGATGCGGTATTGCGGCGCTATCTTGCCCTGCCGATAGTTGTTCTCCTCGGCACCGCGGACGTCCGACGGGACCGCGACCTCAACGTGACGCCCGGCGCTGCTCGTCAGGGTGCCAGCCGCCACGAGCGCGGACTCAATTATTTCCGCGCCGGCGAGCGTCTCGCGCACGGCCGCGGATGGCCGTTCGGTTGGCGGCTCATCGAAGTCCCCGGCGTAGGGCACAGCGCGCGCCTGATGTTCGACAGCGAAGCAGCCGCGAGCGCCTTCGCCGATTAGCCGCTTCCGTTCCGTGGCCCGCCGCGCCGCAAGTGGACGGGCTCGGCCATGCGTTTTCGCACCCGCATGTTGAGCATCTCGACCATGATGGCAAAGGCCATCGAGAAATAGATGTAGCCCTTCGGTATGTGAAAGCCCCAGCCCTCGGCGACGAGCGCGACGCCGACGAGGACGAGGAAGCTCAGTGCGAGCATCTTGATCGTCGGGTGCGCCTCGACGAAGTCGCCGATCTTCTTCGCCGCGAACAGCATCACGCCGACGGCCAGCACGATGGCGATGACCATGATCGCAATCTCGTCCACCAGGCCGACCGCTGTGATCACCGAATCGAGCGAAAACACGATGTCCAGTATCGCGATCTGCGTGATCACTGCGCCGAAAGTCGCACTCGCCACGGTCATGCCGCCCATCTCATCGCCCGGCCCTTCGAGCGAGTTGTGTATCTCGTGCACACTTTTCCATAGCAGGAACAACCCGCCCCCCAGTAGGATGAGATCCCGCCCGGAGATTTCCTTGGCGGCGATCGAGAACCACGGCTCGGTGAGCGACATGACCCATGCGATGGAAAAGAGCAGCGCGATGCGCGTGAGCATCGCAGCGCCGAGGCCCAACGTTCTCGCCAGAGCGCGCTGGCGTTCCGGCAGGCGGGCAACGAGTATGGAGATGAAAATGATGTTATCCACGCCGAGGACGATTTCCAGCGCGGCAAGCGTGGCGAGCGCCACCCAGGCGCTCGGATCGGTGATCCATTCCATGTCGCTTCCTTTGTGTTGTTGCGACGACACTTCCAGCGGACATGTTCGGTTGATGCCCGCCGCGCAAAACGGGTAAAGTATCGCGCGTGCCGATGATGCTGGTCCCCACACACGCCGGACGATCTGTCGCACGGCGAATTGATACGGCCGATACTGCGCTGCGCCCGCCTTGCAACGTGCCGAAGCGGGAACGGGTCACCATGAGCAGCAGTAATCGCGCCGACTACCCTATCTGAGGAGGTCACCCATGAACTGGCGTTTATTCGTCCTCGCGGCCGTCCCCGCGATCACGCTCGGCCTGCCGAGCATCGCGCAAGCCGATTCGGATGGCAAGCCGCTGCGGCTCATCGTGCCGTACGCGCCGGGCCATCCCATAGACAAGCTTGCGCGCCTGCTATCGCAGAGCATGAACGATCAGCTGGGACAGACGGTCGTGATCGACAACAGACCCGCGGTGGACGGTCTGGTCGGCACGGAGATGGTCGCCAACTCGTTGTCCGACGGCCACACGGCCGGCATCATCTCCAGCGAGCACGTCATGTACGCGGCGCTCGGCCGCAAGCTTCCATATCACCCGACCAAGGACTTCACGGCCATCACGCAGCTCGCAGACCGGCAGCTGCTGCTGGTCACACATCCGTCGGTTCCCGCGAACAACGTGAAGGAGCTGGTCGCGCTGGCGAAGAAGGAACCCGGCAAGCTCAAGTACGCCGCCAGGTCCCCGCTCGACGCGCTGCCCACCGAGCTTTTCAAGATGACGACAGGCGTCAAGATCGAGCGTGCGACGGATGCGCGTCCGATCGCGGAGCTCGTCGACGGACAGATACAGCTCGACATGGCAGACGCCGCGCAGGCGCTGCCACACGTGAAGGAATCGCGGCTGCGCGCGCTGGCCGTCGGCGACTCGCGCCGCTCGGACGTCGCGCCCGACCTGCCGACGATGGCGGAGGCAGGCGTGAAAGGCTACCAGGCTGCGCGCTGGGCGGGCATCGTCGCACCGGCGAAGACACCGAAACCCATCGTCGACCGCATCAACGCAAGCATGGTGAAGGTCGTTCATTCCGAGCCATTCAAGCAGGCGCTGGCGCAGTATGGCGCCGACGCGGTCGGCAGCACGCCGGTCGCGTGGACGAAGTTCATGAGCGCCGAACTCGTGAAATGGCAGAAGGTGGCGAAAGTCGCCAAACTGCACGCCGACTAGCGTCAGCCGCGGGCGCTCGGGCCGCCTGCGCGTCCCTTCCTCCGCGACGTGCGTCCGCACCGGGCGCACGCCAGCGCATCCCGCCGGCCAATAACAACAGGAGTAGCTATGCCCCGCGCGACGACCCAGTTGCGAGCCCTGGTCAAAAAAGGCCGCTTCCTCGAGCTTCCTTCAGCTTACGACCCGATCACCGCGCGCCTCGCGCAGTCGGTCGGCTTCAAGACGGTGTACAACGGCGGCTTCGTAACCGGCGGCTCGACTTGCATCACTGAGCCGCTGCTCACCATGACGGAACAAATCCGCGTCGCTTCTTCGATGGCGCGAGCCGTCGACATACCCGTTGTCATGGATGCAGGCGCCGGCTGGGGAGAGCCGCTGCACACCATGCGGACGGTGCGGGAATGCATACGTGCCGGCATCGCAGGCGTGCACATCGAAGACCAGCTCTACCCGAAACGCGCGCATTACCACACTTATGTCGCGCACAACATTCCGCTCGCCGAGTTCCGCGACAAGATACGGCTCGCCTGTCGCGCCCGCGACGCCGAGGATCCCGACTTCGTCATCATCGCGCGCTCCGACGCATGCCGAATACAGGGACTCAACGAAGCGATCAAGCGCGTCAACGTCGCAGCGGACGAAGGCGCCGACATGGGGCTCGTCTTTCCCAAGACCCACGCCGATACCGTGAAAGCGCCCAAGATATCGCGCCTGCCGCTCATCTACGTGCAAAGCCGGGGCAATCGCGATCGCCGGCCGCTTTACAGCTGGGCGCAGCTCCAGGACATGGGTTACGCCGGGTGCATAGACGCCATCTTCGCCATCGGCATCCAGTTCCATTTCATGCGCAAAGCCCTGGAGGAGCTCAAGCGCACCGGCGACTACACCGGGATGACGGAAGAGGAATTCGTCGTCGCGCGCAAAGCGGTCGAGGACATGATAGGCCTGGAGGAATACTACGAGATCGAGCGGGCCACCGTTGAGCGCGCACCTGTACGCAAACGGAAATCGAAATGACGGCCGACTACAGCCAATGGATAGGCCGCCGCATGACGGCCGCCGATGAAGCTGCCCGCTGGCCTGTCCAGGCGCTTGCCGCAACGCTCGATGTCCCGAATCCCGCGCCGCGCAAAGGCGATCCTATGCCGCCCGGCTGGCACTGGCTGTATTTTCTCGAAGCGAAGCCGGCCTCCGAGCTCGGCCCCGACGGCCATCCGCGGCGGGGCGGTTTCCTGCCGCCCGTTTCGCTGCCGCGCCGTATGTGGGCCGGGGGCCGCCTGGCGTTTCACGAGCCGCTGCGCGTCGGCGACGAGCTGCGCCGGGATTCCGAGATCGTCTCGGTGTCCGAAAAGACCGGTAAGACGGGCGCCCTCGTATTCGTCACCGTACGGCACACCGTGCATGCGAACGGCAAGCTCGCCGTCGTGGAAGATCACGACATCGTGTATCGCGAGGCCGCGAAGCCGGACGACGCGCCGGTGCAAGCGCGCCCCGCTCCCACGTCGTCCGCATGGCGGCGGGACGTTGCGCCGGATCCCGTCTTGTTGTTCCGTTTCTCCGCGCTGACCTTCAACGGCCACCGCATCCACTACGACCTTGATTACGTGCGCAACGAAGAGCATTACCCGGGATTGATCGTCCATGGTCCGTTGCAGACCATGCTTATGCTGGAGCTGTGCCGCGCGCATGGGCCGCGGCCGGTGAAGAAGCTGGATTACCGCGCGCAGCACCCGGTATTCCATACCGAGCGTTTCACGGTGAATGGAGAGCTGGATCCGGCTGGCAACCGTGCCGACGTGTGGACGGCGAATGCGGCCGGTGCGTACGCGATGGCTGGCACGGTCGAGTTCTGAATTGCACCGGGCGCTTGCCGCCCGGCGTCAATCACTGCTTTACTTTCGGCTTCACCTCGATCGCGTTGCCGTAGCAGTAATAGCTGCGCAAAGAGTCGGTGCCTCCGACGCAGTGTACGTTCACCAGCCCGTTGGCGCCGACCGATTCCGCAGCCTGCACGAGATCCTGTATGGCGGCCTCTCGCGTGTCGGCGTGCGGCACGCCGAATGCCGTGCGCCAGCTGTCCGCCCACAGCCGCTTGATGAGGCGATAGTTGTCGTAACTCAGCTGCGTGGCATCGTAGATCGTTACTGCCGCGTGTGCGTTGCCTCCAACAGCAGCGAGTACGAGGCTCGCAGCCCAAAGTCGTTTGCCCTGCGTCATCGTGCGCTCTCCGTATGGCGCCTCACCAGCTTGCGTCGCGTTCCGGCGTGGCGGGTATCTTGTGCAGCGAGAGATCGGATCCGTCGAATTCTTCTTCCTGCCCCAGGCGTATGCCGACAACCGCCTTGAGCGTTCCGTACACGAGGATACCACCGGCAACGGCGATGCCGACACCCAGGAGCGTTCCTAACGTTTGCGACATGAGCGCCACACCGCCGATGCCGCCCAGCGATTTCGCGCCGAAAATGCCGCACGCAATGCCGCCCCACGCGCCGCACAGGCCATGCAGAGGCCAGACGCCGAGGACGTCGTCTATCTTCAATCGGTTCTGGGTCAGCGTGAACATGTAGACGAACAGCGCACCGGCGACGCCGCCGGTGACGAGCGCGCCCAGCGGGTGCATGACATCCGACCCCGCACACACGGCAACGAGTCCTGCGAGCGGACCGTTGTGAACGAAGCCCGGGTCGTTACGCCCGCACAAGAGCCCGGTGACCGTGCCGCCCGCCATCGCCATCAGCGAATTGACGGCGACCAGGCCCGAGATCTTGTCGATGGTTTGCGCCGACATCACGTTGAAGCCGAACCAGCCGACGGCCAGTATCCAGGCACCCAGCGCAAGAAAAGGAATGGACGACGGCGGCTGCGCCGTCACGCCGCCGCCCTTCGGATAACGCCCATGCCGGGCACCGAGCAGAACCACGGCGACGAGGCCCAGCCAACCGCCGACCGCGTGCACCACGACCGAGCCGGCGAAGTCGTGAAATTTGGCGCCGGCAACCGATTCCAGCCAGGCCTGTATGCCGTAGTGATCGTTCCACGCGATGCCCTCAAAAAACGGATAGACGACGCCGACGACCACTGCAGTGGCGGCGAGCTGCGTGCTGAACTTCGCGCGCTCGGCGATACCGCCAGACACGATGGCCGGGACAGCGGCGGCGAAGGTGAGGAGAAAGAAGAACTTCACGAGATCGTAGCCGCTCTTGTCCGCGAGCTTGTCGGCGGCAACGAAGAAATTCACGCCGTATGCCACCGCATACCCGATGAAGAAATAGGCCAGCGTAGACACCGCGAAGTCGCACAATATCTTGACGAGCGCATTGACCTGGTTCTTTTTGCGCACCGTCCCCAGTTCCAAGAACGCGAACCCCGAGTGCATTGCCAGCACCATGATCGCGCCCAACAGTACGAACAGCGTGTCGCTGCCGACCTTCAGTGTGTCCACAAGTCCCCCCGGAGCAAAAAATTTGCGCGTCTCAAGCAAAAGTTATTCCTTTATGCACCGCATTGTTCTATAACGGTTTCCTCAAAACGACTTCGTCATAACGCACCATAGTTGAACAAACCGGCCTCAACTCGCACCATTGCGGTGCGCTGCTCGTCGCGTTCGCGCGGTGCTTTATGCCATTGTGAGTGCGAAACCCCGCCGTTATAGTCGGCGAAAATTGAATAGAGCCCCATGGCCTCCACGCCCCATACGTCCGCTGCCCGCTTCGTCGACCGCCCCCTCAATCTGGAAGGACTGCTTGAAGATCTCGTCGCCGACCGCCTGATATCCAGGGAGGCCGCCGATGCACTCATCAAGAACCGCAAGTTCGCGCGCAACCGCGTCCATCCGCTCGTCGTCATTGCCGACCAGAAGTGGAAGGACCCGCGCGAACCGAAGAAGACACTGCACCTCGAGGCGCTCACCGCATGGCTTGCCGATAAGGCGGGCCTGCCCTATCTGCACATCGACCCGTTCAAGATCGATTTCGCCGCGGTAACGCGCGTAATGTCGAACGCGTACGCGGAGCGCTATCGTATCCTCCCGGTCGAGGTGACCACGAAGGAAGCGGTCATCGCCACGTGCGAGCCGTACGTGCGCGAGTGGGAAGAGCCATTGAAGCAGGTGCTGCGCCTCGATGTGAGACGCGTCGTCGCGAATCCGCTCGACATCCAGAGCTACCTCGTCGAGTTCTACAATCTCGCGCGCTCCATCGAAGGCGCCACGTCGAAGGACGCGGGCAGTTTTGGCGACATCGCCAACTTCGAGCAGCTCGTGCAGCTCGGGCGCAGCGGCAAGCTCGACGCCAACGATCAACACATCGTCCACATCTGCGACTGGCTGTTCAATTACGCCTTCGAGCAGCGCGCGAGCGATATCCATATGGAGCCGCGCCGCGACATCGGCAACGTGCGCTTTCGCATCGACGGTGTGCTCCACCAGGTCTACCAGATACCGACGCCCGTCATGGCAGCGATGACGAGCCGCATCAAGGTTCTCGGGCGTATGGACGTGGTCGAAAAGCGCCGCCCGCAGGACGGCCGCCTCAAGACCGTGACGCCGGACGGCGAAGAGGTCGAGCTGCGCCTTTCCACGATGCCCACCGCATTCGGCGAAAAGCTGGTGATGCGGATCTTCAATCCCGAGAACCTCGTGAAGGACTATCGCGAGCTCGGGTTCTCGGAAGAAGACGAACAGAAGTGGAACGGGATGATAGAGCAGCCGCACGGCATCATCCTGGTGACGGGCCCGACCGGCTCGGGCAAGACGACGACGCTGTACTCGACGCTAAAGCAGCTCGCCGTGCCGGAAGTCAACGTGTGCACGGTCGAAGATCCGATTGAAATGGTAGAGCCGTCGTTCAACCAGATGCAGGTGCAGCCCGGCATAGGCGTCGATTTCGCAAGCGGCATACGCACGCTCATGCGCCAGGACCCGGACATCATCATGGTCGGTGAGATTCGCGATCTGGAGACGGCGGAGATGGCGATACAGGCAGCCCTCACCGGCCACCTGGTGCTCTCGACATTGCACACGAACGATGCGCCTTCCGCGGTCACGCGCCTGCTCGACATCGGCGTACCGTCGTATCTGCTGCAATCGACGATACTCGGCGTGCTTGCGCAGCGGCTCGTGCGCACGCTGTGTCCGCACTGCAAGACACCCCATGACATCGACGGCGAAGCCTGGGACGCGCTCGTGCGGCCGTGGAAAGCCAAGCGTCCCACGCAAACCGTATATGCAGCGAAGGGATGCCTCGAATGCCGCATGACGGGCTACATGGGGCGCATCGGCATCTACGAAACGATGGTGATGTCGCCGGCGCTGAAGGCAAGCCTTACGGCGCAGACCAATCTCGATGACCTGCGCGAGCGCGCATATCAGGATGGGATGAAACCGCTGCGCATCAGTGGCGCGCTGAAGGTCGCAGCTGGCCTCACTACGATAGACGAGGTCATGAAGACCGCACCGCCGCCCGCGAAGCAGTGACCGAAAAGCCGTGAACCGTTACTCGTGACCCGTGATTCATGAAGCGGCGCACTGCGCCGCTTTCTTGCCTCTCGCTCCCGCCTCACCGTGTTTCCTTCAGTATTCCGGCTTTCGCCATGATTTCGCGCACGACGGCACGGCGCTTGTCGAACGACGGCACGATCTCGCCGGGCGGTATGTATTCCCAGCGCGTGTTGCGCTCGACGGCGAACTTCACGTACTCCGGATCTTTCGCCGCTTTCTCGATCGCGCTCGTAAGTATCGCGACAACGTCCTTGGGCATGTTCGGCGGTCCCATGATGAAGTTGGTGGACTCCCAGCTCACGTCGTAGCCCAGTTCCTTCATCGTCGGATACTTGTCGTACGGCGCGGGTGCGCGGCCGTCGCCGAGCGTTGCGAGAAACCTCACCTGTCCCGAATCAACCATGCTCTTCGCGGACCCGAGCGCCGCCACGCCGACTTCCGCATGCCCACCCGCGACTTGTGCGACCGTCATCGCGCCCGCGCCCGGCTGGGGTATCGAATTCACGCTGACGCCCGTTCCGCCGATGAGCGCCATGGCGGCGATCCACCAGCTTTGCCCCACGCCCGCGGTCGACATGTTGAGCTTGCCGGGGTTCGCCTTCGCGTACGAGATCACTTCCTGAATCGTATTGAACTGCGGTTTGGACTTCGTCGACGCGATGACGATGGGAAAGAACGTCGCGTAGCCGCCGAGCTGCGTGAAGTCGTGGTAGTCGAGCGGCGAGACGCCTTGCAGCTTGTTCGTGATGATGGTCGCCGAGCCCCACCCTATCGTATAGCCGTCCGGCTTGGCGGCATGCACTTCGCGATAACCGATCGAGCTCCCGCCGCCCGGCTTGTTCACGACGACGATAGGCTGACCGAGCATCTTGGAGACACGCTGCAGTATCGGCCGCACGAGCACGTCTCCGTCCGCTCCGGCTTCGACCGCGACGATGCAGTTGATCGGCTTCACCGGATACGAGCTTGCAGCGTGCGCCATAGCCGGCAGCCACACGCCCAACACCGCCATCATCCATGTCTTCATGCTCTCCTCCTTGTCAGCAGTCGGTGCAATCACAACATGCGATACAGAAAATCCACCGCTACAGCGATTTACCCTCCTCCATCTTGAGCGCATAGCGGCCGCCCCGCACGCGGGAGGCATGCCGGTAGACGAGAAACGCGATCGCAAGCCCGAGGAGCGCGACGGCGAGCGGCCGGTCGACGATGCGCGTTCCATCGCCCTGGAACATGAGCAGCGTCTGCCTCAAGCTGTTTTCGGTCGTGGGTCCCAACACGAGGCCGATGATGAACGGCGACACCGGGTATTTCCAGCGCCGCAGGAAAAAACCGACGACACCCGCGATCACCATGACCCACACGTCGAACATCGCGTTGCGCACGCTGTAGACGCCGACGACGCACAGCACGCTGATGATGGGCAGCAGGATCTGCGGCCGTATCTGCGCCACGCGTGCGAACACCCCGACGAGCGGCAGATTGAGCACGAGGAGCATGAAATTGCCCACGTACATCGCAGCGATGAAAGTCCAGAAGACGTCAGGGTGCGTCGCGAACAACATGGGCCCGGGCTCTACGCTGTGCATGCGCAGACCAGCGAGCATGATGGCGCTCGGCGCGGCGAACGGTATGCCGAGCGTGAGCAGCGGTACCATGGAGCCCATCACGGCGCTGTTGTTGGCCGACTCCGGCGCGACCACGCCCTCGACGGCGCCTTCGCCGAAGCGTTCCGGGTGCCGCGACAGACGCTTTTCGAGCGAATATGCGGCGAAGGTCGAGATCACCGTGCACGGTCCGGGCAGCAGGCCGATGAAGAACCCGAGGACCGAGCCGCGCAATACCGGCTTCACCGAGCTGCGGATCTCGCCGCGGCTCGGATAGAGCTCGCGCAGCCGCACTCTGTGAACGACCGGCTTCACGTATTTTTCCACCGCGATCGACAGGATTTCCGCAACGCCGAACAGCCCCATTGCAATGGGCAGGAAGTCGATGCCCAGCATCAGCTTTTCCGAGCCGAAGGTGAAGCGCGGATAGCTGTCCATGGGATTGATGCCCACGGTGCTCAAGAACAATCCCAGCAAGATCATCAGAGCGCCCTTGAGCGGCGCTTCGGACGAAAGATTGGAAAGCAGCACGAACGCGAAGATCATGAAGCAGAGGAACTCCGGCGGGCCGAACGACAGCGCGGCGTTCCCGAGCAGGGGCGCGAAGAACTGCAGGCCGAGCAGGCCGATCGTTCCGGCGATGAAGGAACCGGTCGCAACGAGCGCGAGCGCGGGGCCCGCCCTTCCCTTGCGGCACATCTGATAGCCATCGAAGCAGGTGACGACACTCGCCGCCTCGCCGGGTATGTTCACGAGGATGGATGTCGTCGATCCCCCGTACATCGCGCCGTACCAGACGCCCGTCATCATGATGAGGCCGGTGGTCGGTCCGTACGGCAGCGTGAACGGCAGCATGAGCGCCATCGTGGCCGTCGGCCCGAGCCCCGGCAGCACGCCGACGAGCGTGCCGACCAGCGCGCCGATGAAGCACGCGAGGAGATTGACTGCGGTAAAGGAGCTGGCAAAGCCGTTCAGCAGGAGATGGAGATCTTCCATGCGCCCTCACCCTCCCAACAGCATGCCGCGCGGCAAGTCGATGTACAGCCAATGGTCGAACAGCAGGTAGATGAAAAGCGCCGTGCCCGCCGCGATGGCAAGCGGCTTTCCCTGCCCTTCGAGCTCCAGCGTCTTTGCAAAGGCGTACACGGCAGCCAGTGTGACGAGTACATAGCCGAGCACCGGCAAGGCCAGTATCCAGAACACGAAGATAGCTGACATCAGCGCTAGGCGCTTGCGCGCGACGGGATCGAGACGCGCGGCGCGCCGGGCGGGCTCGCGCAGATCGCACGCGAGCGCGACGGCGCCCAACACCGTGGTGATAACGCCTATGAAGAAGGGATATAGTCCGGGACCCGGGCGCGCGAGGGTGCCGAAGCCATAGCTCCAGGACACCGCAGCGATCGCCGCGCCGAGCACCGTCAGAACGCCCGCGAAGAGCGTTTCAAGCGTCAGCCTGCGCTCCATATCTCCTCCCGCTCGTCGGAGGAGAGCATAGCGTGTTCACCGGACACCCGTCACGCCTGCCGTATCCACGGACACAGCAAGCCTCGTGCGGAACTCAATAGCCGTAGAAAGTCTCGCTGCGTATGTCGTCTTCCGGCACGCCGGCGCCCGTCATCAGGCGTCCCACGCTCTCCACCATTCCCGGTGGTCCGACCAGATAGTACACGGGCGCGTTGAGTCCCATCCCGGCCGTCCGCAGCAGCGTCTCGTCTATGGGGCGGGTCTCGCCTTCCCAGTCGTCCCTCGACCGATCTGCAGCGGTCATCGTCGCGATCAGCCGGAACCGATCCGTACCGCGTGCGAGTTGCTGCAATTCGCCGAGAAAGGCGGCCGCCTTGG
>JBLNBW010000027.1:0-10921 GCA_050260255.1 Rhodospirillaceae bacterium
GGAATCCGGCGTGCCGGGCTTCGAAGTCGAGCAGCTCTATGCGCTGCTGGCACCAGCAGGCCTGGCGCCCGAGATCGTCAACCGGCTGAGCGCCGAATGCGCGAAAGCGATGCAGGACGACGACGTGAAAGCGAAGCTCCTCGCCGACGGTTCGGAGGTTCGCATCGCGGGGCCCGCCGCGCTCGAGCGCCGCATCGTCGCGGAGATCGACAAATGGACGCGCATCATCCGCGCGGCCGGTATCAAGGAAGAGTGAGAGTCACTTTGAACGCACCCCTGGATGAATTCCAGTTCTTTCTGGAAAAAGAGTGGTCGGACGGCTTTCCCGTCGTGACGCCGACCGAAGCGCGCGTGGCCTGGATGCTCGAAGGCACGCGCGAAAAACCCGACAACGTCGTCGGCGACATTCCGCCGGCAATGGAGACCGCGACGGTGCGCGATGTCGCGATCCACGCGCTGATGGCCGGCTGCAAGCCCGAGTACCTGCCGGTCGTGCTCGGCGGCCTGCGTCTCATACTGCGCGAGGAGTTCAACATGGGCGGCGTGCAATGCACCATGCATGGTGTTGCGCCGCTCATGATCGTGAACGGCCCTTATGCGCAGAAGATCGGCTTGCACGGCGGCAACGGCTGCTTCGGTCCCGGCTTCCGGGCGAACGCGACGATCGGTCGAGCCATACGGCTGCTGCTCATGAATCTCGGCGGCGGCATCGCCGGAAAGGCCTCCGCCACAGTGTTCGCGAGCCCGATCCGCTATACGGCGTGTCTTACCGAAAACGTCGAGCGCAGTCCGTGGGAAAGTCTCGCGCAATCGCGCGGTTATGCGGCCGACGACAACGTCATTACGTGCGCGATGGTCGAAAGTCCGCGGCTGCATTTCGACGATTGCAGCAAGGAGCCGCGGCGGCTGCTGCGCGGCATCGCCGACGCGATGGCGGCCTCCGGCTCGTGGAACATGTGGTTTCCGTCGAACGTCGTCGTCGCGATGGGGCCGCAGCACGCGGCGCTGTGCGCGAACGCCGGCATGAGCCGCAAGGATGTCGAGACGACGCTGCTCGAGCTCGCCGGCCGCAAGCAGAAGGACTTGAAGCCGGGCGGCAACTGGCGGCCCGAGCGGGCGCGTGCCATGGGCATCGACCCCGATGATGACGAAGCCTTCATCCGCGCGGTGAAGACGCCCGAAGGCCTGCATCTCTTCGTCGCCGGTGGCACCGGGCCGGTGACGGCGGTGTGCCACGGCTGGAACGATTCGAGCCGCGCGGTGCACGGCACCTACCGGTGCCCGGAAGTCACTGCGTGACTTCCGCCGGGGCGATTACAAATCAGGGGGAACCCAGGTTCCCGCCGATACCTCCCTCCTTCGGTGGACAATGCAGTTGTCCGCAATATTGGTATACATAAAGCGAGGACGCATGACTACAGACTTACCTTTCATCGATCCGACGCGTGGCCTCAGCAAGGCGCGCATCCTGCCCGCGCCGCGGCCCATGGACTTGCGCGGCAAGACCATCGGCCTGCTCGACAACACCAAGGAGCAGGGGGACGTGATCCTCGAGACCATCGCCGAGGCGTTGCGTGACCGCTATGGCGTGGAAAAAATCATCACGCGGCGGAAGGAGTTCTACTCCAAGCCCGCGCCCGCGGAGATGATCGACGAGATGGCAAGCGAGGTGCAGGTCGCGATCGCGGCCCTTGGTGGGTGAGGGTCCTGTACGTTGTGCAGTGTGCACGACACAGTGGAATTCGAGAAACGCGGCATCCCGGCGACGATGGTGTTGACGGGCGCGTTCAGGAACGCGGCCACTCACCAGTTCCGCAATAAAGGCATGGATGGACATCCGTTCATCGAGCTGCCGCATCCGATCAGCAATCTCACCACGGAAGAGACGCGCGCGGTAACGTTGAAATACGTCGATGAACTGGTGCGGCAGATCACCGGCTGACCGGAACATTACGGAGAATCGCTATGAGGGCCATCCGATGTGCGATCGCGCTGACAGTGGGAAGCCTGTGCCTCCAGCAGGCGTCGGCGCAGCATTATCCCAACAAGCCCGTGCGCGTCATCGTGCCGTTTGCGCCGGGTGGCGCAGTCGATCTCGTCGCACGCATGACGGCGCAGCGGTTGAGTGAGGTGTACGGTCAGACCTTCGTCGTGGACAATCGCGGGGGCGCGGGCGGTACGCTGGGCACCGACATGGTCGCGAAGGCGAAGCCGGACGGATACACGCTGCTCGTGGCGAGCATGGGCGTGGCGGTCAATGCGGTGCTCTATCCGAAGCTTCCGTACGACACGCTGCGCGACCTGGCGCCCATAACGATGCTCGCCGAACAGCCGAACATCGTGGTCGTGCATCCGTCGTTGCCGGTGAAAAGCGTGCGCGAGCTCGTTGCGCTCGCGAAGTCCCGGCCCGGGCAGGTGAGCTATGCTTCAGGCGGCGTCGGCAGCAACAGTCATCTCGCCACGGTTTTGCTGCTGCAGGCAGCGGGCATCGACATGCTCCATGTTCCGTACAAAGGACTTGGTCCCGCAGTGAGCGATCTCGTCGGCGGGCAGGTGCAAGCGATGGTCGCGAACGTGTCCACGGCCCAGCCGTTCGTTCGGGCGGGGCGACTGAGGCTGCTCGCCGTCACGTCGAAGAAACGCTTTCCGCTGTTTCCCGATACCCCGACGCTCGCGGAGTCGGGTGTAAACGGGGGCGAGAGCACGGGGTGGTATGCGATGTGGGCGCCGGCGGGGACCCCGGTTGAATTTCTTGCCACGTTGAACCGCGACGTAACTCGCATTCTGACGTCGGCGCCGATGAAGGAGCAGCTCAGCACGCAGGGGCTGGAAGCCATACCGACCGCACCCGATGTCTTTGCGAAGGAGCTGAAGGCCGAGATCGAGAAATGGGGAAAGGTCGTGAAGGCGGCCGGTGTCACGGCGCAGTAGCCGCGCACTCGCCGATCGTGATGCCGGCGCCAGGGAATCGGCTCTTGTAACTTCATCTGCGCGAGGCACTGTCGTCCATGTTCTATCGCTTAAAGAAAAGTAACGAGAACAGCCGGAAACGTCAGACACGCTCCGCTTTCTAAGTGAATTCGCTGGCGAAGAATGAGCGCCGCCGGACAACGCGGGGAGTGATCAGCAAATGGCAATCGATGCGAAAGATATGCAAGCAGCGCAATTCGACGTTTCCGAATCGACGGGTTGTGCAGTACAGGAGGACGGCGTTGTCGAGGGGTCTTATGCGCAAAGCGATCCGCGCTACCATACCGACAACATCAAGCGCATGTTGCGGCAAGTGAAGGACCATGTGCGCGAGGATATCTCCAAAGTGTCCGATCCCAAGGCGCAGGTGCTGTTCGAGGTCACGGCCGAAGTGCTGCAAGGATTGATGACGGCGTACGAGCACTACGAAACCAAGTCCGAGCCCGCGATGCGCTGAACGAGGAGACGCGCTGGCACGGCGTTCTGTTACGTCGAGGGCTTAGGTGCCGGACGAATGCGCGTCTTGACGACGAGTCCCGAAGGCGCAAACAGAAGTACGAACTCGGTGGCGGACCTGTCCGAGCCTCTGCGCACGGGGTGCTGTCCGGAGGAAGTCCGGGCCGGCGTGTCGCCGGCCAGCCGATACACCCAAACTTCGTAACCGGTATCGAACCGGATGACGAGCGTCTCTCCAAGGGCGGCGGCGACGTCCCTCTTGGTGCTTTTGCCGATCGAGACGGCGCTTTCTATGCGGCTAGGCTCGATGAGCTTGCTCGGCAGCGACGGGGCGACAGCGCCCGGGGCGGTAGACGACGAGGTGGCGCAGCCGGCAATGCACCCGGCTGACGCGATAGCAAGGACTGTACGCAAGAGCGCTGTCATGGCGACCGCCCGTCGGGCGCAATGGCCGGCGGCGCGTTCGCGGACGCGGGCACGCCGTCGTCCATATATTCGAACTCCAGCAGCGTATCGTCCGGCCAGCTCGGATCGCCGAGCGGCGCATAATAGGTGCGATCGAGCAGCACCTCGCAGTCGCAATATCGGAGATCGCCCCTTGCGATCGGCGAGCGGCTGATTCCGGCATACATGTCGTCGACTGACAGAATCTCCCTGCGGCTACCGTAGACGAGCGTAACGCTCCACAACGGACGCTCGGCAAAAAACAGGTAATGCGGCACGCGCTGATCGCAGTAGGCGCGATCCGCGATGAGCCCGGCGATGTCGCTCAGGATCGAGGGTGGGTCGTTCGAGACCAGCCCGGCCTCCATGCCGACCAGGCATTCCAGCCGTAGATCACCCAGACGCCGGGTATCAGGCGGCAGACCCGGCGTGCGGATCTCGGTGCGCCACGTCATGCTGCCCGCCCTGCGATTCGGGACGACGACGGCGTTTTCCTCGAGCGCGCGCTGCCAGCGTTGAAAAACGACCGTATTGTCGGCAGATACGGGCACCGGGATGTTGACAGTGTCGCCGACGACGCTCAGCGTGATGCCTTCCATAGGCGTGTCGCGGCTGCGAGGCAGGAGCTTGAAGCGCAGCGACGCGCTCGGCGCGAGGCTGTGTCGCGCTTCGAACAGCTCCATGCCTTTCACGATCTTGCGGTACGACTTTTCCACTGGGTCGCGCAGCGCGCTCACTTCGATCGCCGGCAGTGCAACCGCGGGTGATGCGGTGTGCTGCGGCGTCGCCGCGACCGCGTTTCCGGCGGTCAGCGCGACTACGGCGTGCATCGCCGCGTTGACGAAAGTGGACGGGTTCATCGGCGTGTCGAGTCCAGGGGCGGTTCATCTCCCGCAGACGGCATGGCACTGCATGCAAGCAGAATGCGCAGCTTCGTATAGGAGTACGGACGACGCCATGCGCTTCGGATCGCGCTACGCTGGCAAAAAATCGTTCATCAGTGCGGGGACGTGCGACGGGACCGCGCTGCGTCGACCCTAAAGATGTTGCACGAGACGGCCGTCAAGCACGATGCGGCCGCAGATGTGCGTCATGACAGCGTTATTTTTTCTCGAAGGCATGAAGAGGTTAGTTTGATGCAAATCGAATTTCTGCTATCGTGACCCGTTCGTCGTGTGGGGCAGTTTCTAATGTCGCGTTGGGTTTTCTTGAACAGCCGCAAGCCTTCCAGTGCGGCAGAAAAATGCTGGTACTGGATTCATACCGCGGCCGACGATGCCGAAGAGCGCAGCGGCCCATTCCTGACGCTGATAGAGTGTCTTGAAGATGCCCGGCAGCACGGCTTCGATGAGGCAGACATAGACGTCCGTGTCGAATGATCTCGTGCTGTCCTCGATTGTCGCTTTTTTTCGTGGTGTCGATTCCAGTCCCGGCCGATCAAGCGCGCTTGCGCAGCAACGACCGTCACGCCTGAGAGAAAACCCTGACGCTGCGCGGACGCAGCCAAGCACGTTGTCCGGCTGTCAGCGCCAGAGCCTGATGCCGCTCTCGTGTGAGCTCCACCTCTATGGTTTCGCCGTCGTGATCGAGCTCGACCCGGACGAGCGGACCGATCGGGTGCACGTGCTGCACCGTCGCAGCGAGCGCTCCTGAAACCGGCTCGCGCTCGAGGTCGATGTCGTGTGGGCGCACGAATGCGACCGAAGCACCTTCGCGGTGCGCGTGCGGCAGGTCGACATCGCGGGTCACTTCAGCCCAGATGCCATGCAGGCGGCTGTGAAAAACGTTCACGTCGCCGAGGAACTGATAAACGAACGGCGAAGCAGGCGATCCGTACACGTCGTCCGGTGTGCCGACCTGCTCGATGCGTCCGTGATTGAGAACCACCACGCGATCCGCCACTTCGAGCGCTTCTTCCTGGTCATGCGTGACGAAAACGCTCGCGATATGCATCTCATCGTGAAGGCGGCGCAGCCAGCGGCGCAGCTCTTTTCGCACTTTCGTATCCAGGGCACCGAACGGTTCGTCGAGCAGCAGGACTTTCGGCTCCACCGCGAGCGCACGCGCCAGCGCTATGCGCTGACGCTGACCGCCCGAGAGCTGCGAGGGGTAGCGGTCGGCAAGCCAGTCGAGCTGCACGAGCTTGAGGAGATCCATGACGCGTGAGCGGATTTCCCGCTCTGTCGGGCGCTCTGCTCTGGTCCTCACGCGCAGTCCGAAGGCGATATTTTCGAACACCGTCATGTGCCGGAAGAGCGCGTAGTGCTGGAAGACGAAGCCGACGCGGCGCTCGCGCGCATGCAGATGCGTGGCCGCCTCGCCGGAAAAAAGAACCTCGCCGGCATCGGGACGCTCCATGCCGGCAATGATCCGCAGCAAAGTGGTCTTGCCGCAGCCCGACGGGCCGAGCAGGGCGACGAGCTCGCCTTCCGGGATGGCGAGGCTCACGTCCTCCAGTGCGATGAAATCGCCGAATCGTTTGGTGATATGACGTACTTCTATGCTCATGGTCCGCTCACGTAGTCTTCTCGGGCGGCAATGCGCCCGTCAGCATGCGGGTTTCGCGCCGCATGCGCCATTCGATCATCGATTTCCCGGCAAGCGTGATCAGCGCCAGCAGCGCGAGCACCGACGCACAGGCGAAAGCGCCGACCTGGTTGTATTCGTTGTAGAGAATCTCCACGTGCAGGGGCAAAGTGTTCGTCTCTCCGCGCACATGGCCTGAGACCACCGAAACCGCGCCGAACTCGCCCATGGCGCGCGCATTGGCGAGGATTACCCCGTAGAGCAGCCCCCATCTAATGTTGGGCAGCGTTACGCGCAAGAACATTTGCCATCCGGAAGCACCCAGCGAGATCGCCGCTTCCTCTTCGTCCCGTCCCTGCGACTGAAGGAGCGGTATGAGCTCCCGTGCAACGAAAGGGAAGGTAATGAAGAGCGTCGCAATCACCATTCCGGGCAAGGCGAAGATGATCTTTATATCGTGGGCGGTGAGCCACGGTCCGAAATGCCCTTGTGCGCCAAACAGCAACACGAAGAGCAGTCCTGCGACTACCGGCGAGACGGCAAATGGAAGATCGATCAAGGTCACGAGCAGGCTCTTGCCGCGGAACCTGAATTTTCCGATGGCCCACGCGGCCGCGACGCCAAATGCAATGTTGAACGGGAGGACGACTGCCGCGATGAGCAAGGTGAGCCCGATCGCGTGTACCGTCTCGCTTTCGGCGAGCGCCCCGCGGTACGCGGCCAGGCCGCCGCGGAAGGCTTCCGTGAATACCGCCACGAGCGGTACGCCAAGAAAGAAGATCAGGAAGGCCAACGCAACGGCGATGAGAAGAGTCCGTACGCCGCGCGCTTCGGTTGCTGCAAGCCGGCTGCTCATGCGGTGGCCTGTGCCGTTTGCGATGCGGTGCGCCGCGGGCGCGGCTTGCCGGGTTCGCGCTGATAGCGATGGACGGACCACCACTGCAGCGCGTTGATCGTCAAAAGCAGGAGAAAAGACACCGCCAGCATGACGACCGCCAGGACGGTGGCGCCGGGCATGTCGTACTGATCGAGCTTGGAGATGATCAGCAGCGGCGTGATCTCGGAAATCAGCGGCATATTGCCCGCGATGAAGATGACGGATCCGAACTCACCGATGGCGCGCGCAAAGGCAAGCGTAAAGCCGGTAAGCAGGGCGGGCGATATGGCCGGAAAAATGACGTGCACGAACGTCTGCCACCGCGATGCGCCGAGAGATGCGGCCGCCTCTTCCGCTTCCGTCTCGATATCCTCGATGACCGGCTGAAGTGTCCGCACGACGAATGGCAGGCTGATGAAGGTAAGCGCTACGACGATACCGAGAGGCGTGAACGCTACTTTCATGCCGAGCGGCTCCAAGAACCGGCCTATCCACCCGTTGCTGGAGTACAGCGTGGCGAGCGTAATGCCGGCCACCGCGGTCGGCAGCGCGAACGGCAGATCGACGAGCGAGTCGATGAGCCGCCTGCTGTGGAACTCATAACGGACCAACACCCAGGCGACGATAGAGCCGAAAAACGCGTTGATGGTGGCGGCGGCGAGCGATGCGCCGAAGGTGACGCGATACGAGGCCAGCGCACGAGGCTCGGTCGCTATCGTCCAGAACTCGGGTGCCGACATCGAGGTGCCGGCGAGCAACAGGCCCCCGAGTGGAAGCAGCACCAGCAGGGAAAGATAGGCAACCGTGTAGCCCAGGCTCAGACGCAAGCCGGGCAGCACGTCATGTCGTCCGTTCATCACCGACCCTCACGCCACCGCTACTTCGCCTGATAGATACGATCGAAGCTGCCGCCGTCCTTGAAGTGTGCGGGGAACGCCTTCGTCCATCCGCCGAACACTTCGTCGACGGTAAATGTCCTGATAGCCGGAAACTGCGCCGCGTGCTTTTTCAGGACCTCGGCATCGCGAGGTCTGAGATAGTTCTGGGCGGCGTTTTCCTGGCCGTCCTTGGACCAGAGATATTCGAGATACGCGGTGGCGTGGTTGCGCGTACCCTTCCGGTCGACGACGGGTTCCACCACGGCCACCGGGAACTCGGTCAATATCGAGAGGCTCGGATAGACGACCTCGAATTCGCCGCGGCCGAATTCGCGCGCGATGAGCTCTGCCTCGGATTCGAAGGTGGCGAGCACGTCACCGATCTTGCGCTGCATGAACGTCGTCGTGGCATCGCGTCCGCCGGCGGCGAACAGCGGCGAGTTCTTGAGGATTTTCGCAACGAAGTCCTGGGCGCTCTTCTCATTGCCGCCGGGCTGCTGGAGCGCGTAGCCCCACGCCGCGAGATACGAGTAGCGGCCGTTGCCGGTATTTTTCGGGTGAGGCAGGATGACTTGTATTCCGGGCCTTGCGAGATCCGACCAGTCCTTGATCGCTTTCGGATTTCCCTTGCGCACGATGAGCACCATCGTCGACGTATAGGGGGAGGCGTTGCCCGGGAACTTCTTGCCCCAATCCTTGGCGACCAACCCCCGTTCGGCAAGGAACTCGATGTCCGTCGCCTGGTTCATTGTCACGACATCGGCTTCCAGTCCGTCTGCGACGGCGCGAACCTGCTTCGTCGAGCCTGCGTGAGACTGCCGGATGGCGATCGTCTCGCCGGTCTTCGCTTTCCAGTACTTCTGGAACAACGGGTTGTAATCCTTGTAGAGGTCGCGCGCGACGTCGTAGGAGACATTGAGCAGGGCTTTCTCGGCTGCCGAGAGCTGCGCCGGCGCGACGAGCAGCGCCGCGAGAATCAGAAAAACGAGGCGGTACATCAGCGAACTCCGACGAAATCACTGGAGATCCGACTGTACCGAGGGTGGTATATGACGTAAAGGAATAAGAGGCGCTATCTATAGACCAACAAGGCATAAGAGAGCCGGGCTCCAGATGATCGACGTGGACCGTAAGAGGTCCTTTAGACCCCGCCGACCATGTCGCGCATCCTTGCGACGGCTGCGCCGGGGGAGTTGTAGATCGGCGTGCTGTTCACCGAGCGAACGGCGGGAACGGCGCGCGACAGGGTGAACTGGGCGAGGACAATCGCATCGCAGTCCTTGATGTCGCGGGCGCGCTCGGCAACGAGGCGGTCGTGCTTGGCCGCGTCACCGCGCGCCAGGGCGTCGAAGGCGTGGTCCACGACGCAGGGCACGAGCGCGACTTTCCGACCGCGCGCGGCGGCGATCTCCTCGATCTCCGCCGAAATCGACGGAATGGTCGGTGCGACGGTCGCCATGACCGCGATCCGGGAGCCAGCGTCGAGCGCCTTGTCGATCATGGCATCGTTGGGCTTCAGTATGGGCAGCGGGAATTCACGGATGCACGCGTCGATCACCGGGCGGAAGGCCGAGCAGGTGAACAATATGCCGTCCGCCCCGCGCCGGATCATGTGGCGCGTAAGATCGCGGAACACGTCGTACATCTCCGGCACCACGCCGCCGCGCTCCCGAACCCAGGCGAACAGGCTGTCGTCCAGCAGATTGCTTATGCGCGCTTCCGGCCAATCGGCAGCGAACGCGCGTACCGCTGCGTCCATTGCGTCCTTGTGGACGCTGAACAAAAAGATATGAGGCTGTCGTCTCATGCGACCTTCGGCGAGTATCCGAACTTTTTTTGCCGTTGCAACGCGTGCAAGGCCGCATGAGTGTAGCACCGACGACAGGTCCTGCAATGCGCGCATCGGGCGGCCGGGACGAGCTGATCACCCTCGCGGCGAGGCTAGCCGCACGTTTCGCTCGCCGTGTTGCAGTCGAGGCGGGCGGCCGCTATGACGCCTGCATCGCAACGACGGGGCGACGTTCCGGCGTCGGGAGCGAAGGCTTGTGGCGAAGACGGGAGCGTATTGCGTGACGGGGTCTTGAAGCTGCACGCGGGGAGAGCTCGATTTACTCGTGCGCGGGCTCGTACCGGATTTCCTCTTTCTTCATCGTCTTCCGGGTCGAAGGCGACGGAGCGGCGTCGGGCGGCAAGCGAAGCTCGAAGCGAGCGCCTTTGCCGCGGCCTTCGCTGAACGCCCGCAGGTCACCGCCATGCAAGCGGGCGAGCTGCGAGCACAGCCACAGGCCGAGCCCGAGGCCATGCTGACCGGGATGGGCGGCAGGCTGCACGTAGAATGCCTCGAAGATATGCGGCAGCATCTCCTGTGGAATGCCGGTGCCGGTGTCGGTCACGCTGATCTGCAGACGATCGCCGATGAGCTCGGCGCGCACTTCCACCCGTGCGCCGTTCGCCGAATACTTGCACGCGTTGTTGACGAGATTAGAAATGATCTGCGTTATCCGCGTGCGATCTACCATCGCCATGAGCGGCTCGGCAGGCACCGCGATGTCGAGCACCTGATCCTTCGCTTCGATGCAGGGAACGTTCTCGTCCGCCGCATCCTGCACGCAGTCGCGAAGGTCTACGCGTTGCAGCTTGAGCTCTATTCGATCGCGCGTGATGCGGGCCACGTCGAGAAGGTCGTCGAGCAGCGCCGTGAGCTGCTGGCATTGCCGCTCGTGTATCGTAGCCGCGGTGCGCAACGACTCGTTCTTCTGGGCGTGAAGTT
>JBLNBW010000028.1:0-18675 GCA_050260255.1 Rhodospirillaceae bacterium
GCGCGCTCGACGGCGATGCGGTCGTGGATCTCGCCGCGGCCGGGCTGCCGGTGAATGCGCAGGGCGACTTGATGGAGATCGTGCGCGGCGGCGACGTCGCGCTGGAGCGCGTACGTCAGGCGGTGAAGGCGCCCTCCGCGGTGCGCTACAAGGTCGCGGAGGTGAAGGTAATGGCGCCGCTTCTCGCGCCGTCCAAGATCATCGCGGTGGGCCTGAACTACATCGATCACTGCAAAGAGGCGAACCTGCCGGTGCCGGCCGAGCCCGTCCTGTTCGCAAAGTTCCCGAATTCGATTACCGGGCCGTACGACGATCTGTCGTGGCCGGAAGGCGTGACCAAGGAAGTCGATTACGAAGTGGAGCTCGGTGTCGTCATCGGCAAGCAGGGACGCGACATCGCCGAGTCCGACGCGATGAGCTACGTCTTCGGCTACACGGTCGTCAACGACGTGTCCGCACGCGATCTGCAGTTCGCGAACGCGAAACAGTGGGATCGCGGCAAGTCGCTCGATACGTTTTGCCCATGGGGCCCGTACATCGTGACCCGAGACGAGATCACCGATCCGCACAACTTGGGCGTGCGCACGATACTGAACGGGAAGGAGATGCAGAATTCGAACACCAAGAATCTCATCTTCAATATTCCGAAAATCCTCGCCTACACGTCGCAGGGCACGACCCTGCTGCCCGGCGATCTCATCCCGACCGGCACGCCTTTCGGCGTGGGGTTCTCGCGCAATCCGCCGGTGTTCCTCAAGGACGGCGACGTGTGCGTGTGCGAGGTTGATCAGATCGGCGCGATCCGCAACCGCGTCCGGCTGGCGTCGAAGTGAGGAGGTTGGCGTGAGGCGAGAGGGGTGAAACCGCTCGCGCCGCTCGCGAAACAAAAAGCCCGCGCAGTGCGCGGGCTTTTTGTTTACTCCCGACTCCTCACACCTTACGCCTTACCGCGAAGCGCTATGCCGCCTGCGCGATGATCTCCCGCAGCACGTAGGGGAGAATCCCGCCGTGCTTGAGATACTCCACTTCGATGCCGGTGTCGATGCGCAGCGTGAGCGGCACCTTCTTCGTGGTTCCGTCGGCACGCATGATCGTCATCGTCACGTCCTGCAGAGGCTTCACGTTGCCGCCTTCGATGCCCTCGATGGTGAAGGTCTCGGTGCCATCGATCCCCAGCGTCTTCACGTCGTCGCCCGGCTTGAACTGCAGCGGGACCACGCCCATGCCGATGAGGTTCGCGCGGTGGATACGCTCGAAGCTCTTCACGATGACCGCTTTGATGCCCAGCAGTTGGATGCCCTTGGCCGCCCAGTCGCGCGAGGAGCCCATGCCGAAGTCTTCGCCGCCGAAGATCACCAGCGGAGTATGCTTCGCGCGGTAGATTTCGGAGGCTTCGAAGATCGTCATCTGCTCGCCGGTGGGCTGCACCTTGGTGATCGGGCCTTCGGTGCCGGGGGCCATGGCGTTGCGCAGGCGCACGTTCGCGAAGGTCCCGCGCACCATCAACTCGTGGTTGCAGCGGCGCGTGCCGAAGTGGCCCCAGTCGCCCGTTGCGCCATAGCTTTCCAGCCACTTGCCCGCAGGCGTGCCCGGCTTGATCTTGGTGGACGGGCTGATGTGGTCGGTGGTGATCGAATCGCCGAGGATCGCGAGCGCGCGCGCACCCTTGATGTCCTCCACCTTGCCGAGCTGCTTAGTCACACCCTCGAAGAACGGCGGCTCCTTGATGAACGTCGACTTCGGGTCCCACTGGTACACCGGACCTTTGATCGTCGGGATCGCGTCCCACAGCTTCTTGTTGCCCGAAAGATCGCTGTATTCCCGGCGGAAGTGCTCGGCATTCAGCGCGAACTTCATCATCGATGCCACTTCGGCGTCGCTCGGCCAGACGTCCTTCAGATAGACCGGCTTGCCGTCGGCGCCGAGGCCGAGCGGATCCTGGGTGAGATCCGTGCGCACCGTGCCCTTGATGGCGTAGGCCACGACGAGGGCGGGGCTCGCGAGGTAGTTCGCACGCAGATTGGCGTGTACACGGGCTTCGAAGTTGCGGTTGCCGGAGAGCACCGCGCAGGTGACGAGATCCTGCGAGACCACGGCTTCCTCGATCTTTGCATCGAGCGGGCCGGCGGCGCCCATGCACGTCGTGCAGCCGTACGCCACCACGCCGAAACCGAGCTTCTCGAGATAGGGCAGCAGGCCGGCATCGCGCAGATAGTCGGTGACCACCCGGGAGCCCGGCGCGAGCGATGTTTTCACGCGCGAGCTGACGGTGAGTCCTTTTTCGGCCGCGCGCTTCGCCAGCAGGCCGGCGGCGAGCAGCAGAGCGGGATTCGACGTGTTCGTGCAGGAGGTGATCGACGCGATCAGCACGTCGCCATGGCCCACATCGAACTCGGGATGGCCCGAGGGGACGCGGCGGTTGAGATCGGCGGCGGGGCGGCCATAGCCGTTCTTCTCGGGCGGCGCCGAGAAGAGCTCGTCGAAGTTGCGGCCGAGGTCAGGCAGATTGACGCGATCCTGCGGACGCTTCGGGCCCGAGAGGCTGGGCACGATGGTGCCGAGATCGAGCTCGATCACTTCGCTGTAATCGATCTCGCCTTTCTCCGGCATGCCGAACATCTTCTGCGCACGATAGTAGTTCTCGATTGCGGAGACGAGCTCGGGCTCCCGACCGGTGGTGCGGAAGTAATCGAGCGTCTTCGCGTCCACCGGGAAGTAGCCCATGGTCGCGCCGTATTCCGGCGCCATGTTCGCCACCGTGCAGCGGTCGGCTGCAGTAAGGTTCGCAGCGCCTTCGCCGAAGAACTCGACGAACTTGCCGACGACTTTCGCCTTGCGCATGAGCTGCGTCACCGTGAGCGCGAGGTCGGTCGCCGTGACGCCTTCGCGCAGCTTCCCGGTGAGGTGACAGCCGACGACGTCGGGCGTGAGGAACGCATTGGGCTGGCCCAGCATGCCGGCTTCGGCCTCGATGCCGCCTACGCCCCACGCGACGACGCCGATGCCGTTCACCATCGTCGTGTGCGAGTCGGTGCCGAAAACCGTATCGGGGAACCAGATGCCGTCCTTCTCCCACACGCCGCGCGAGAGATACTCCATGTTGATCTGGTGGATGATGCCGTTGCCCGGCGGCACCACGCGCACCGTCTCGAACGCGCCCTGCGCCCACTTCACGAAGCGGTAGCGCTCGGCGTTCCTCTTGAACTCGATTTCCTGGTTGCGCTGCACGGCATCCGGCGCGTTGTGCACATCGATCTCGACCGAGTGATCGACGACCACGTCGACCGGTACGAGGGGCTCGACCTTGCCGGGCGAGACACCCTGTCGTTCAGCGGCGGCGCGCATTGCGGAAAGATCGTTCAGCGCGCCGAAGCCGATCAGGTCCTGCAGCACGATGCGCACCACGACGAAAGGAATCTCGGTGGTGCGCTTGGCCGTAGGCTGCCACGCCGCGAGCGCCTTGACGTGCTCCTCGGTGACGCGCTTGCCGTCGCAATGGCGCACCAGCGCTTCGAGCACGACGCGGATGGAGCGTGGGAGCCGGGAGATCTTCCCGAGGCCCGCCTCCTCGAGCGCGGCGAGGGAATAGTACTTTCCCTTCTTGCCCGGCGAAGGCGCGAACTCGCGCAAAGCCTTGAATGTGTCTTGTGCCATGTTTCTTGATCGTTCTCGTGTTCGTTGATGTAGGGCCACCGGCGCGCTGCGCGCCGATGGCCGGTTCGTGCCTTACGCCGCCATGAGCTCGCGCAATACGTACGGCAGGATGCCGCCGTGCTTGAGGTACTCGACCTCGATCGGCGAATCGACGCGCAGCGTGACCGTGACGTTCTGCGTGGAGCCGTCCTTGCGGTGAATGACCAGCGTCACGTCCTGCATCGGCTTCACGTTGCCGCCGGCCACACCGATCAGATCGAACGTTTCCGTGCCGTCGATGCCGAGCGACTGGACGCTGTCGTTGCCCTTGAACTGACACGGCAGCACGCCCATGCCGACCAGGTTCGAACGGTGGATGCGCTCGTAGCCGCGCGCGACGATGACCTTGATGCCCAGCATCTGCGTGCCCTTCGCCGCCCAGTCGCGCGAGGAGCCGGTGCCGTATTCCTCGCCGCCGAAGACGAAGAGGGGCACGTTTTCCTTCTGGTACCGCATCGCGGCTTCGTACATCGTCATCTTGTCGCCGGACGGCTGGTGGATCGTGACGCTGCCTTCCGAGCCGGGCACCAGCAGGTTCTTGATGCGCGGATTGGCGAATGCGCCGCGGACCATCACCTCATGGTTGGTGCGGCGCGAGCCGAAGCTCGAGAGGTCCTTGCTTCCGGCGGCGATGAGCCAGTCGCCGGCAAGCGTGCCCTTGCGGATCGGCGAGACCGGGCTGATGTGGTCGGTCGTGAGCGAATCGCCGTAGATGCCGATCGCGCGTCCTCCTTTGACGTCGTTCACCTTCGGCAGCTCGCGCTTGAAGCCTTCGAAGAGCGGCGGCTCGAGGAGATAGGTCGACTTCGGGTCCCACTGGAACAGCGCGCCTTTGGCTTCGGGAATCGCTTCCCACAGGTCTTTCGCGCCCGACAGATCGCCGTACTCGCGCTTGAAGTTCTCGCTGTTGGTGGCGAACTTCATCACCTCGGCGACTTCGGCCGGCGTGGGCCAGAGATCCTTCAAGTACACCGGCTTGCCGTTCTTGTCGTTGCCGATCGGGTCCTTGTTGGTGTCCTTCAGCACGGTGCCGGCGAGCGCGAACGCGACGACGAGCGGCGGGCTCATCAGGAAGTTCGCCTTAAGGCTCTGGTGCACGCGCGCTTCGAAGTTGCGGTTGCCGGAAAGCACGGCGCAGGTGATGAGGTCGTTCTTGACGACCGTCTCTTCGAGCTGGGCATCGAGCGGGCCGGCGAGGCCCATACAGGTCGTGCAGCCGTAGGCGACGACGTGGTAGCCGGTCTGCTCGAGATACGGCAGCAGGCCGGAATCGCGCAGATAGGCCGTCACCACTTTCGAGCCGGGGGCGAGCGAGGTCTTCACGCGTGGATTCGGCTTCATGCCCCGCTCGACAGCCTTCTTGGCGACCAGGCCGGCGGCGAGCAGCAGCCAGGGGTTGGACGTGTTCGTGCACGACGTGATCGCGGCGATCAGGATGTCGCCGTGGCCGACGTCCATGCCGTTCGGCACGGGCAGCCGCTTCGCGAGATCCGCAGCCGCCTTGCCGTAGCCGCCTTCCGCGACGGGCTTCGAGAAGAGCTCGGTGAAGCGCGCGCCGATGTTTTCGAGGTTGATCCGGTCCTGCGGACGCTTCGGGCCCGACGTGCTGGGACGCACGGTATCGAGGTCGAGCTCGACGACCTGCGTGTAGTCGATCTCGCCCTTTTTCGGGATGCCGAACATGCCCTGGGCCTTGAGATAGGACTCGATGGCGTCGACGTGCTGCTCGCGTCCCGTCATCCGGTAGTACTCGAGCGTCTTCTCGTCGACCGCGAAGAAGCCGCAGGTCGCGCCGTAATCGGGCGACATGTTGGCGACCGTCGCGCGGTCGGTGGGGGAGAGCGATGCAGCACCCTCGCCGAAGTATTCGACGAACTTGCCGACGACCTTGGTCTTGCGCAGCAGCTCGGTGACGGTCAGCACGAGGTCGGTCGCGGTGACGCCTTCACGGAGCTTGCCCGTCATGTGCACGCCGACCACATCCGGGGTGAGGAAGTAATAAGGCTGGCCCAGCATGCCGGCTTCCGCTTCGATGCCGCCCACGCCCCAGGCGAGCACGCCGATGCCGTTCACCATGGTCGTGTGCGAGTCCGTGCCGACGGCCGAGTCGGGATAGTAGACGCCGTCCTTCTCCCATACGCCGCGCGACAGGTACTCGAGGTTCACCTGATGGCAGATGCCGTTGCCGGGCGGCACGACGCGGATGCCGGAGAACGCCTGCTTCGCCCACTTGAGGAAGGTATAGCGCTCGCCGTTACGCTCGAATTCGATTTCCATGTTCTTGCGCAGTGCATCCGGCGAATTGTGCACGTCGACCACGACCGAGTGGTCGACGACCAGATCGACCGGCACCAGCGGCTCGATCTTGGTCGGATCGAACTTCTGGCGCTGCGCTTCCGCGCGCATCGCGGCAAAGTCGTTGAGCGCCGGGAAGCCCGCCATGTCCTGCAGCATGATGCGGGCAAGCACGAACGGCACTTCCTCGGTGCGCGGCGCGTTCGGCTTCCAGCCCGCCAGCGCGCGCACGGCGTCCTCGGTGATGCGCTTGCCGTCGTAATTGCGCAGCACGGATTCGAGCACGACGCGCAGGCTGACCGGCATGCGGCTCGTCTTGCCGAGGCCGGCTTTCTCGAGCGCGGCGAGTGAATAATAGACACCGGTCTTGCCGGATTTGAGCTTGAAAGTCTGGCGGGAATCGAAAAGATTATGTTGGCTCATGGTTCAGGCTAAAAAAAGCGCCGGGGGTGCCGGCGCGGGTTTCAGATGACAAACAGGTCGACGAATTCGTTGACGGGAGTGGCCTCGAGCTTCTGCTGGTCCTGGCACAGCGCGAGTATGGCGTTGCGCTGCTTTTCGGCGAAACGGCGCGAAAGGTTGAGCTTGAACTTGCGTTCGAGCAGCGGCACCCCCTCTGCGCGGCGACGACGATGGCCGACGGGATATTCGACGACGATATTCTCGGTCTTCGTGCCATCCCTGAAGAACACCTGCACGGCGTTGGCGATGGAGCGCTTTTCCGGATCGAGATAATCCGCGCTCCATTGCTTGTTTTCGACGCATTCCATCTTGTCTCGCAGCGCATCGATGCGGGGATCGCGGGCGACCTCGTCCTCATAGTCCGCGGCCGTGAGCTGACCCTTGAGCAGGCCGATCGCGGTCATGTACTGAATGCAATGGTCCCGGTCCGCCGGATTGTAGAGCGGGCCCTTCTTGTCGATGATGCGGATCGCCGACTCGTGCGTCGTGATGACGATTTTCTGCACGTCGTCGACGCGATGCGCGAGCTGCGGATAGAGCCGGACGGCGGCTTCCACGGCAGTCTGAGCGTGGAATTCGGCAGGGAACGAGATCTTGAAGAGCACGTTCTCCATGACGTACGAGCCGTACGGCCGATCGAATTCGAACGGCTTGCCCTTGAACAGCACGTCGTAGAAGCCCCAGGTCTTCGCGGTGAGCGCCGAGGGATAGCCCATCTCGCCCTTCAACGCCATCAGCGCGAGACGGACGCCGCGGCTCGTTGCATCGCCAGCGGCCCAGGACTTGCGCGAGCCGGTGTTCGGCGAGTGACGGTACGTACGCAGCGACTGACCATCTATCCACGCGTTCGTAACCGCATTGACGATCTCGTCATGCGTGCCGCCCAGCATCTGCGCGCACACTGCGGTAGAGGCCACTTTGACGAGCACGACGTGATCGAGGCCCACGCGGTTGAAGCTGTTCTTGAGTGCGATCACACCCTGGATCTCGTGCGCCTTGATCATCGCGGTGAGCACGTCGCGCATGACGAGCGGCTTCTTGCCGGCCGCGACCGCGTTGCGCGACAGCCAGTCCGCGGTGGCGAGTATCCCGCCCAGGTTGTCGGAGGGATGTCCCCATTCGGCGGCGAGCCAGGTGTCGTTGTAATCGAGCCAGCGGATCATGCAGCCGATGTTGAACGCCGCCGTGACCGGGTCGAGCTGATACGGCGTTCCCGGCACTTTGGCGCCGTTCGGCACGATGCTTCCCGGCACGATGGGCCCGAGCAGCTTGGTGCAGGCAGGGAAGAGCAGAGCCTCGAGGCCGCAGCCGAGCGTGTCCATGAGGCACAGCCGGGCGGTGTTGTACGCTTCGGCGCTTTCGATGCGGTGCTTCGCGACGTAGTCTGCGATGTCGGTGAGGACGCGGTCAGGCTCGGGGCGTACGTTGGAGGCGGCTTCGGACATGGCTTTTCCTGCGGTTTTTCACGCGCGATTGAATCATAAAATGAGATGAATAGATCGAATACTATTCAGTCGTGTACGGCATAGGTCGACGCTGTCATTTTCTCGACCCGTTGCGCTGCGCGAGCGGCACGAACTTGCGCGGCTCGGGGCCGGTGTACTCCGCTGTGGGGCGGATGATCTTGTTGTCGATGCGCTGCTCGATCACGTGCGCGCTCCATCCCGTCGTCCTGGCGATCACGAAGATCGGCGTGAACATGCCGGTGGGCACGCCCATTTTGTTGTACGACACCGCCGAGAACCAGTCGAGGTTCGCGAACATTTTCTTTTCGCGCATCATTACCGCTTCGATGCGGTCCGCGACGTCGAACATCTTCATGTCGTTCGAGTCCTTGGAGAGCGTGCGCGCGACTTCCTTGATGACCTTGTTCCTCGGATCGGCGATCGTGTACACGGGATGGCCGAAGCCGATGACCACTTCTCTATTCGCGATGCGGGCGACGATGTCCTTTTCGGCTTCGTCGGCGGTCTGGTAGCGGTTCATCACCTCGAATCCTACTTCGTTCGCGCCGCCATGCTTGGGTCCGCGCAACGCGCCGATGGCGCCGGTGATCGCCGAGTACATGTCGGCGCCGGTGCCCGCGACGACGCGCGCCGCGAAGGTCGACGCATTGAACTCGTGCTCTGCGTACAGGATGAGCGACGTATGCATCGCTTTCACCCACAGGGGCTTGGGTGCCCGACCGTGGAGCAGATGCAGGAAATGTCCGCCGACCGAGTCGTCGTCCGTCTCAACGTCGATGCGCCGTCCGTTGTGCGCGTAGTGGTACCAATACAGCAGCATCGAACCGAAGCTCGCGATGAGGCGGTCGGCGATGTCGCGTGCGCCAGGCAGACTGTGGTCGTCTTTCTCGGGAAGCGCAGTGCCGAGGGCCGAGCAGCCGGTGCGCATGACATCCATCGGATGCGCGGCCGCAGGAACCTGCTCCAGCACGTTCTTCACCACCGCGGGCAGTCCGCGCAGGCTGCGCAGTTTCATCTTGTAGTTGTTGAGCTCGGCGGCATTGGGCAGCTGTCCATGAACCAGCAGGTATGCGATTTCTTCGAACTCGCACTGCTCGGCGACATCGAGGATGTCGTAACCGCGATAGTGCAGGTCGTTGCCGCTGCGGCCTACGGTGCACAGCGCGGTGCTGCCCGCCGGGACGCCGGACAGCGCTACCGATTTTTTCGCCTTGAATGTTGCGGTGGGCGCGTCTTTGCTCATGGTTATCCTCCGCGGATGAACTGAAAAAAAAGAGGCGAAGGCGTGCGACGCCTTCGCCTCGTGCTCAACGGCGCGTGCGGGTCATCCCAGCAGATGCTTGATCGACTCGCGCTCTTCCTGCAGCTCTTTCAGCGTCGCCTGCATGCGGGATTTGCTGAATTCGCTCTGTTCGAGGCCCTTCACGATCTGATACTGGCCGTTCTTGCACGTCACCGGGTAACCGTAAATGATGTCCTGGGGTATGCCGTAGCTGCCGTCCGAGGGTATGCCCATGCTGACCCAGTCGCCGTCGCGGGTGCCGTGCACCCAGTCGCGGATGTGGTCGATGGCCGCATTGGCCGCGCTCGCCGCAGACGATAGGCCGCGCGCCTCGATGATCGCTGCGCCGCGCTTCTGTATCGTCGGGATGAAATCTTTCTCGAGCCAGTTCTGGTCGTTGATCATAGGCCACACTTTCTGGCCGTCGACCTCGGCGTGGAATATATCCGGGTACTGCGTGGCGGAGTGATTGCCCCATACCGCCATCTTGCGGATAGCCGAGACGGCCTTGCCCGATTTCTGGGCCACCTGGGTCAGCGCACGGTTGTGGTCGAGCCGCATCATCGCGGAGAAGTTGGAGGGCTTGAGCTCCGGCGCGCTCTTCATTGCGATGAGGCAGTTGGTGTTGGCCGGGTTGCCGACCACCAGCACTTTCACGTCCCGGCTCGCCACGGCCGAGAGCGCCTTGCCCTGCGGGGTGAAGATCTTGCCGTTGGCTTCGAGCAGATCCTTGCGTTCCATGCCCGGGCCGCGGGGGCGTGCGCCGACGAGCAGCGCCACGTCGGCGTCCTTGAAAGCGACCATCGGATCGGCGGTGGGCACCATGCTCTGCAGCAGCGGGAAGGCGCAATCGTCGAGCTCCATCATGACGCCCTTTAGCGCCTTCTGCGCCTTCTCGTCGGGAATTTCGAGCAGCTGCAGGATGACGGGCTGGTCTTTGCCCAGCATTTCCCCGCTGGCGATTCTGAAGAGCAGGCTGTAGCCGATCTGGCCAGCGGCGCCGGTGACTGCGACACGCATGGGTCGTTTCATGTGGAGCTCCTGGAACGTCGAGTTTTTGTAAGCGGAAAGCACTACCGCAGAGGAGGAAAAGGTACGCGCGAAGCGCGCTGTCGATGATACTCGGGCGTCCCCAGCAGGGTCAACGCAGCGTCTCGGCGCGCGCGAGCGTGCGTCACCGGAACATGAGAGCCTGTCTCGTAAAGTGGACTTGCTCGCTTGGCAGTGCACATGCTCGCTTACCGCAGCGGTGAGAAAAGCTGATAAAATTTCACGCTCGAAAAACATCAAGACTTGCCATAGTGCGCATCATTCGAAGCAAGCTCGGTCAGAGCCATATGCCCCGATCGGGGCATACCAGCCCGGCCAGGCGCATTCACGCTACAGTCGTTAGGCAAGTCGTGGGACAGACCTAAGGTTCTATCGCGATTCCCTAGCCGAGAAAGTGAGCTCCATGCCGAAGGCAAGACCGAAGCATCTCAATCTCTTTGTCATCAAGCAGCCGCTGCCTGCGATCATATCCATATTGCATAGAGTGAGCGGCGTGTTCCTCTTCCTGTTTCTCGCCTTGCTTCTCTGGCTGCTCCAGGAAAGCCTTGCATCTCCCACGTCGTTCGAGAACATGCGGGCCGTCGCAGCACAGCCGTTGATGAAGCTCGCCATCATCGTGATGGTGTGGAGCTATCTGCACCATCTGTTCGCCGGTTTGCGGCACCTCGCATTCGATCTGCATATCGGCGGCGAACTCGGTGTGGCGCGTGCCAGCAGCGCGGCAGTCATGGTCGCAAGCCTTGCTTTGACGGCAATCGCGGCGGTGGCCATATGGTGAAACGCGAGGTCATCGGCGCCCATTACGGGCTGCGTGGATTCATGGTGCAGCGGGTAAGCGCCGTGGTGATGACGGTGTACACGCTCGCGGCGCTCATCACGATCGCGAGCCTGCCGCGATTCGATCATGCGAGCTGGAAAGCGCTGTGGGCGACGCCCAGCGTGCGCTATGCGACGTTTGCTTTCGTCGTTGCCGTACTGCTCCACGCCTGGGTGGGGCTGCGCAACGTGTTCATGGATTACGTGCACCCGACCGTGCTGCGGCTCACGCTCTACATCGTCGTGATCGTGGCGCTCGTGATGTATGGCGCGTGGTCGATACAGATATTGTGGGGTGCATGAAACATGGCGATAGCCAAGAGACAGTTCGATGCCGTAGTGGTAGGCGCCGGCGGATCCGGTCTGCGCGCGGCGCTGCAGCTCGCTGAAGCGAATCTGCGCGTTGCGGTCCTCTCGAAGGTGTTCCCGACGCGCTCGCACACCGTGGCGGCGCAGGGCGGCGTTTCCGCATCGCTCGGAAACGACGAGCCGGATAACTGGCACTGGCACATGTACGACACGGTGAAGGGCTCCGATTACCTGGGCGATCAGGACGCGATCGAGTTCATGTGCCGCAAGGCGAACGAAGTCGTCATCGAGCTCGAGCATTTCGGCATGCCGTTCGACCGCCTCGACAACGGCAAGATCTATCAGCGGCCGTTCGGCGGCCACACCAGCAATTACGGCGAGCGTCCGGTGAAGCGCGCCTGTGCCGCGGCCGACCGCACCGGGCACGCGATGCTGCACACGCTCTATCAACGCAACGTGCGCGCGCGCACCCAGTTCTTCGTCGAATGGATGGCGCTCGATCTCATCCGCGACTCGAGCGGGGACGTGGTCGGCGTCGTGGCGCTGGAGATGGAAACCGGCGAGGTCATGATTCTCCAGGCGAAGGCCGTGCTGCTCGCGACCGGCGGCGCGGGGCGCATCTACGCCGCGAGCACCAATGCGTTCATCAACACCGGCGACGGCCTCGGCATGGCTGCGCGCGCCGGCATACCGCTGGAAGACATGGAATTCTGGCAATTCCATCCGACCGGCGTGGCGGGTGCGGGTGTGCTGATCACCGAGGGCGTGCGCGGCGAGGGCGGGTTCCTGCTCAACAAGAACGGCGAGCGCTTCATGGAGCGCTATGCGCCGACGGTGAAGGACCTCGCGAGCCGCGATGTGGTGGCGCGTGCGATGGCCACCGAGATCAAGGAAGGGCGGGGCTGCGGCAAGGACGCCGATTACATCCTCCTCAAGCTCGACCACCTCGGTGCCGACGTGATCGAAAAGCGTCTGCCCGGCATCCGGGAGATCGCGAAGAAATTCGCCAACGTCGATCCGGTCACCGATCCGATACCGGTCGTGCCTACCTGCCACTATCAGATGGGCGGCATCCCGACCAACTACCACGGCCAGGTCGTCGTGCCGGGCGACAACGGCTCCGACCGCGTGATCCGCGGTCTGTATGCGGCCGGCGAATGCGCGTGCGTCTCGGTGCACGGGGCGAACCGGCTGGGCACCAATTCCCTGCTCGACCTCCTCGTGTTCGGCAAGTCGGCGGGTGAGCAGATGATCAAGGACATCAAGTCCGACGGCCTCACGCAGAAAGAGCTGCCTGCGGATGCGGGCGATGCGACGCTCGCGCGGCTCGCGCGGCTCGACAGCGCGACGTCCGGTGAAAACGTGTCGGAAGTGGGCGCCGAACTGCGCCGCACGATGCAGCTGCACTGCGGCGTGTTCCGCTTCCCGGACGGGCTTGCCGACGGCGTGCGCAAGATTCTCGCTGTGGCCGAGCGCGCGAAGCACACGTTCATCAAGGACAAGAGCCGCGTCTTCAACACGGCGCGCGTAGAAGCCCTGGAGCTCGACAACCTCGTCGAAACGGCGGTGTCGACGATGATATCGGCGGAAGCGCGCAAGGAAAGCCGCGGTGCCCACGACCGCAGCGACTTCCATCAGCGTGACGACGTGAACTGGATGAAACACACGCTGTGGCACAAGGAAGGCAACCGGCTGGAGTACAAGCCGGTCAAACTGAAGCCCCTGACGGTCGAGCCTTTCGAGCCCAAGGCGCGAGTTTATTAATGCGTGAGGAGTAAGGAGTCAGGAGTAAGGAGTAAAGTCGCGCTTCGCGGTTTACACTCCTCACCCCTCACGCCTCACTCCTCACCGAAAGTGCGGAGCACGTAATGCGTTTTTCGATCTATCGCTACAATCCCGACACGGACAAGAAGCCGTACATGCAGGATTACGAGGTCGCGCTCGAGCCGAGCGACCGCATGCTGCTCGATGCGCTGGTGCGCATCAAGGTGCAGGACGACACGTTTGCCTTCCGCCGCTCCTGCCGCGAAGGCGTGTGCGGCTCGGACGCGATGAACATCAACGGCAAGAACGGGCTTGCGTGCATCACGCGGCTCGCAGACCTGAAGGAGCCCGTGACGATACGGCCGCTCCCCGGTCTGCCCATCATCCGCGATCTGATCGTGGACATGTCGCAGTTCTTCAAGCAGTACCACTCCATCAAGCCGTACGTGATCAACGATACCCCGCCGCCCGAGAAGGAGCGGCTGCAGTCGCCCGAGGACAGGGAAGAGCTTAACGGCCTGTACGAGTGCATACTGTGTGCGTGTTGCTCGACCGCGTGCCCGTCCTTCTGGTGGAACCCCGACAAATTCGTCGGCCCGGCCGGCCTCTTGCAGGCTTACCGGTTCATCGCCGATACGCGGGATCAGGCGGTCAACGAGCGGCTGGACAACCTCGAAGACCCGTACCGGCTGTTCCGGTGCCATGCCATCATGAATTGCGCGGACGTGTGCCCGAAAGGATTGAGCCCCGCCGTGGCGATCAGCAAGATCACCTCGCTCATGGTCAAGCGGAGCCTATGAGCGAACGCGACCGGATCCGGTGGCATTGCCGGCGGGGCCTGTTGGAGCTGGACCTGGTGCTTGCCCGCTTCGTGGACGAGCATCTCGAAAAACTCGATCCGACCGGCATCGCGGCGTTCAAAGACCTGCTGAACTACCCGGATAACGACCTCTTGGATCTGGTCATGGGGCGGGCCGAACTGGTCGATGAGGGTGTATGTGCTCCCGTGTTGGCGTTACTGCGGCAAACCAAGGCGCAGCCCGCCTTATAAACGACTTTAACCTATATTCGTAAGCGACTGGCGAAACGGAGAATTGTCATGAGCGAAAAGCTGGCTACCCTGTCATTCAGCGACGGCAAGCCGTCGGTGGATTTCCCGGTGTACGAGGGCACGGTCGGTCCTGATGTGATCGACGTGCGGTCGTTGTATGCGAAGACCGGCATGTTCACCTACGACCCGGGCTTCATGTCGACGGCCAGCTGCCGCTCGAAGATCACCTATATCGATGGCGACAAAGGGATCCTGCAGTATCGCGGCTACCCCATCGAGCAGCTCGCCGAGAACTGCGATTTCCTCGAGGTCTCGTATCTGATCCTGAACGGCGAGCTGCCCAACAAGCAGCAGAAAGAGACGTTCGACGACATCATCACGCATCACACGATGGTGCATGAGCAGCTTGCACGCTTCTACACGGGCTTCCGCCGCGACGCGCATCCGATGGCGGTGCTGGTCGGCGTGGTCGGCGCGCTGTCGGCGTTCTACCACGACGCGCTCGACATCAACGACCCGAAACACCGCGAGATCTCTGCGTTTCGCCTGATTGCGAAGCTGCCCACGATCACGGCGATGACCTACAAGTACAACATGGGCCAGCCGTTCATGTATCCGAAGAACTCGCTGTCGTACGTCGAGAACTTCCTGTACATGATGTTCGGCACGCCGTGCGAGGAGTGGAAGCCGAATCCGGTGCTGACGCGCGCCATGGAGCGCATCCTCATCCTGCACGCCGATCACGAGCAGAACGCGTCGACGTCGACGGTCCGCCTGGCCGGCTCTACGGGAGCGAACCCGTTCGCATGTATCGCAGCCGGCATCGCGAGCCTGTGGGGCCCGGCGCACGGCGGCGCGAACGAGGCCGTGCTCAAGATGCTGGCCGAGATCGGCGACGCCTCCAACATCGGCAAGTACATCGAGCGCGTGAAGAGCAAGAACGATCACACGATGCTCTTCGGCTTCGGTCACCGCGTGTACAAGAACTACGATCCGCGCGCGCGCATCATCCAGAAAACGTGCCACGAAGTCCTGGAAGAGCTCGATCTCAAGGACGACAAGCTGTTCAAGCTCGCGATGGCGCTGGAGAAGGTCGCGCTCGAGGACGAGTATTTCGTGACCCGGAAGCTCTATCCGAACGTCGACTTCTATTCGGGCATCGTCTACAAGGCGCTCGGCATACCGGTCTCGATGTTCACCGCAATCTTCGCGCTGGCCCGCACGGTCGGCTGGATCGCGCAGTGGAACGAGCTCATCGGTGATCCCGAGCAGAAGATCGGCCGTCCCCGCCAACTGTTCACCGGCGCAACGAAACGCGACTTCGTTCCGATGGCCAAACGCAAATAGCGGTTCCGTCCCCATCGCCCGGGCGCTGCGGCCCGGGCGAGGCGGGGGCCGGCGTAAGCGGGGCGGTCGGGCGACTGGCGGGAATGTCCATACTGCTTCGCGGTCAGTTGTCAGATATCCCCTTGTAGTGCAAAGTACGCGGCCCCAGCCCGGTCCGGGGGCGCGTTCAAGGTCCCGGTCATGATGAAAGAATTCCTCGGTAATTCGTATCTATTCGGGGCGAATGCGCCCTTCATCGAGGCGTTGTACGACGCCTATCTCGCCGATCCGGCATCGGTCGAACCCCGCTGGCGAGGCTATTTCGAAGAGCTGCAGAAGCTCGACGACGGCCGGCGCGACGTTTCCCATCAGGCCGTGCAGGAGCGGTTCGTCGAACTCGCCAGACGGCCCCTGGCGGCCGCGCGCACGGCCGGCAACTGGGAGAAGCAGTTCGGCGTGCTCCAGCTCGTGTCCGCCTATCGCTTTCAGGGCTTCAAGCAAGCGAGCGTCGATCCGCTCAATCGCCAGGAAAAACCGTACATCGCCGAGCTCGACCCCGCGTTCTACGGGCTCTCCGATACCGATATGGAGCGGGAGTTCAACACCGGGACTTTCCTCGGTGGTACGCAGGCGAAGCTGAAGGACATATTGAAGGCGCTGCAGGACACATACTGCAACAGCATAGGCGCCGAGTACATGTATCTATCGGATGTCCCGCAGAAGCGCTGGATATCCGAGCGGCTGGAGCCGTCGCGCGCGCGGCCTAGCTACGATGCCGCGTACAAAAAGCATATCCTCGAGCGCCTCACGGCCGCCGAGACCCTGGAGAAGTACCTGCATACCAAGTACGTCGGCCAGACGCGGTTCTCCCTCGAAGGCGGCGAATCGCTGATTCCCATGCTCGACACGCTGCTCCAGCGCAGCGGCGCTGCGGGCGTACAAGAGGTCGTCATCGGCATGGCGCATCGCGGCCGGCTCAACGTGCTGGTCAACACGATGGGCAAGATGCCGAAGGACCTTTTCGCCGAGTTCGAAGGCAAGCAGGCGCCCGAAATTCTGGCGGGCGATGTGAAGTACCACGACGGCTTTTCATCGAACGTGATGACGCCGGGCGGTCCGGTGCATCTGTCGCTCGCTTTCAATCCGTCGCATCTCGAGATCGTGAACCCGGTCGTCGAGGGCTCGGTGCGCGCGCGCCAGGACCGGCGCAAAGACGAGGCCGGCAAGCAAGTCCTGCCGGTACTCATCCATGGCGATGCCTCCTACGCGGGGCAGGGTGTGGTGATGGAAACGTTGAACCTCGCCCAGACGCGCGGCTTTTCCACCGGCGGTACGGTGCACATCATCATCAACAACCAGATCGGCTTCACGACTTCGGATCCGCGCGACACGCGCTCGACGCTGTACGCATCGGACGTGTCGAAGATGCTGGAGGTGCCGATCTTTCACGTGAACGGAGACGATCCGGAGGCGGTGTGCTACGTCACCGAGCTCGCGATGGAATACCGGATGCAGTTCCAGCGCGACGTCGTCATCGATCTCGTGTGCTACCGCCGCCTCGGGCACAACGAGCAGGACGAGCCGCTCGTCACGCAGCCGCTCATGTACAAGACGATTCACCAGCATCCGACGACGCGCAAGGTGTATGCCGATCGTCTCGTGCAGGAGGACATCATCGGCGCCGAAGAAGCCGACGAGATGGTATCCACGTTCCGCAACGCGCTCGACAAGGGCTTCCACACCAACCAGACGATACTGTCGAACTACAAGCCGCCGTTCCAGATCGACTGGACGAGATTCAAAGGCACGAAGTGGAACGAGAACGACGACACGCGGCTGCCGCTGGAGCTGCTGAAGGATCTCGGCCGACGCGTAACGCAGGTGCCGTCTAACTTCAAGCTCCACCCGCGCGTGGACAAGATCATGGCCGACCGTCGCCTGATGGCGGAGGGCAAGCTGCCGCTCGACTGGGGGATGGCTGAAACTCTGGCTTATGCCACGCTCCTGAACGAAGGCTATTCCATTCGCATCACGGGGCAGGACGTCGGTCGCGGCACGTTCTTCCACCGCCACGCCGTGCTGCACGATCAGAATCGCGAGCGCTGGGATCAGGGTAGCTACGTCCCGCTGCAACACATTGCGCCGAACCAGGGCAGTTTCGAGATCTACGATTCGGTGCTGTCCGAGGAAGCGGTGGTAGGGTTCGAGTACGGCTATGCGACCTCGGCGCCGGAGAAGCTCGTCATCTGGGAGGCGCAGTACGGCGACTTCGCGAACGGCGCTCAGGTCGTCATCGACCAGTTCATTGCGTCGGGCGAGGTGAAGTGGGGACGCATGAACGGTCTGGTTCTCATGCTGCCGCACGGGTACGAAGGCGCGGGCCCCGAGCATTCATCGGGCCGCATCGAGCGCTTCCTGCAGCTCTGCGCGGACTACAACATGCAGGTGTGCGTGCCCGCGACGCCGGTGCAGATGTACTATCTGCTGCGGCGGCAAATGGTCCGACCCTATCGCAAGCCGCTCATCATCTTCTCGCCGAAGAGCATCTTGAGACACAAGGAGTCGGTGTCCCCGCTCGAGGAGCTGGCGAACGACCGTTTCAATCCGGTGAACGAGGAATGGGACGACGACATCGATCCGAAGAACGTGGAGCGCGTCGTCTTCTGCAGCGGCAAGGTGTTCTACGATCTGCGCGCAGCGCGGCGCGAGCGCGGCATCAAGAACATCCCGCTCATCCGCATCGCTCAGCTCTATCCGTTCCCGCACGACGATTACCGTGCGCAGCTCGAGCGCTACAAGAATGCGAAGGAAGTCGTATGGTGCCAGGAGGAGCCCCGCAACCAGGGCGCCTGGCGCGGCATCGCTCATTACCTGTACCGCCATCTCCTGCCGCATCAGAAGCTCGTTTACGCCGGGCGCGATAGCTCCGCCACACCGGCTGCGGGGTACAAGGCGTTGCACGAGAAGCAGCAGAAAGAACTGGTCAACGTCGCGTTGACGCCGGGCGCCGGCCTGCCGCCCGAGAATTGATGCAAGCCATACTGGAGCCTTTATGTTAGTCGAAGTGAAAGTGCCTCAGCTGTCGGAATCGGTGGCCGAGGCGACGCTGGTCTCGTGGCACAAGAAGGTCGGCGAGTACGTGAAACGCGACGAGAATCTCG
>JBLNBW010000029.1:0-14932 GCA_050260255.1 Rhodospirillaceae bacterium
AGGAAATAGCCCCGGTTTTTCTCGCTTCGGAATATGCCGAGTTCCTCCAGAACGGCCATCGCCTTGCGTACCGGAGATCGCGATATATGAAACGCATCGACGAACGTCTGCTCGGTGACATGCGTGCCGACAGGAAGGTTGTTCTTCCTGATAAAACTCGCCATTTGCATGGCAAGCTCCATCGAAAGCCTGTTCGGCTTCACCTTCGTGCCACTGCGAATCATCGATGCGTTCCCGGCTTTTTCGCTGATTTTAGCATCGCGTCGTCTGTCACATCGTCAACAGCGGACCGCATCGTCCGATGAACACAGCGTGGTACGGTTGACCTGCGGCCAGCCCGGCCCGTACACGACGAAAAAATCTACGCCACCCAGAACGCGGTGCTTTTCGGTGTCGGCAAGTCATGTCTTCCGGCTCGATCTCACAGCCATAACCATGACGGCGCGCCGCAGAACCGGCGCGCTGCCACGTCGGGGCCTGGACCAGGAGAGCTGCTTCTATGTCCGTGGGCGTACCGACGTTCGCGCACAATGCGTTTAATGTGCAGTGAAGAGGTGGCCCGCTCATTTCTTGCTTCCTGCCTACGGAACGATTCGGCTCTCGGTGTGCGCCGCTGGCGCGTATGCGACTGCACGGGCAAAGAGCAGATCGCGATGGCTCTACAACCGTATTCCGGTTCAACTTTGACAACAGCGAGCGTAGACGATGACAGTGACGAAGGCCGATCTTGCGGCGCAACTCGTGGGCGAATGCGCCACTTCCAAGGCGGAGGCGAAGCAAATAGTCGAGGCGTTTTTCGAGGAGGTGCTGATAGCGCTGGAGAGTGGCGAACGGGTAAAGCTCGCCGGCTTCGGCGTCTTCTCGCTGCGTGTCAAACGTCCTCGTGTGGGCCGGAATCCGAAGACCGGCGAAGAGAAAACGATCGAAGCGCGACGCGTGGTGTCCTTCTGCGCGTCCAATGAGCTGAAGGACCGCGTCGATCGCAAGCGCCTTGATACCCGCCGCACGTCCGTCAATAGCGGGCAGTTCGAGCTGAATGCAGCTGCTGCTCCCATAGCTCGGTAACGACTGCACTCGCACCGCGCATCTCAGAGTCTGTCGACACCTGCGAGGACCTCGGCACACCGCAGCTTCCGGCGCGATATTTGCGTGCCGGCTTACGCTTGCGGCCCATGGATCCAGTAACGGCATGCCACGTGTCGGTCTCACCGATGTTCGCATCGCTCATGGGCGCACAACGAGGCGTTTGCAAGCGTCGAGCAGGCACGATCGCAGCCGCGCGGGAGACGAGGTTTGGCGAGATTCCACGCTTCGCAGCTGGTGCGGCGCCATTGGGTCCCCATCGCGATCGCGGTATCGGGGACACTCGTGTGTGCGGGATTGACGTGGATGCAGTGGACTACGATCCGCACGCAGCGGGAGCTGGACTTCAAGGAAGCGGTATATAGCCGCTGGGACGCATTCCGGGTCGAGGTGAAGCGCGCGGAAGATCTGCAAGACACCATCGTCGCATTCCTCGAAACGTCCGGTGATCTTGGGCCGCATCACTTCGAGAGCTTCGCGGCAAAGCTGCCCTCCGTAAAGTTTCAGGCAGTCTCGTTTGCGCCTTACGTTGCGGCCGCCGAGCGTGCGGCATTCGAGCGCAGCGTCCGCGCGCAGGGCTGGCCGGTGACCCACATCTGGGAACGTGATCGAGACGGCACGCCGCAGCCGGCTGCGTACCGGGACGCCCATTTTCCCGTGACGTACCTGTATCCGCGGGCTGGAAACTCGAGTGCCCTCGGGTTCGACCTGGCGAGCGAATCGCGCCGCAGGCGCGCACTGTTCGAAGCCATCAAAACCGGCAGCGTGGTGCGCACCGAACCGATCAAGCTCGTTCAAGACCCCGATCATTGGGCATTTCTGGTGTTCAAACCCGTGTATACGCGTCAAAGCAGGGCGGCCTTCGACGGCATCGCACCACCGGAGCTCCTCGGCGTCGTGAGCACCGTCTATCAATATCGCACGCTCCTCGACGCGGTCTTGCCGCGAACCGCCATTGCGGCGCAGCACGTTGCGCTGTTCGATGTGAAGCAATCGTCCGCGCCCGTCCACATGCATTATTCGGGTAAAGACTCCGCCAATCGACCGAATCTGGATCGTCCGCTGGCAGCGCTCGCTGCGGACGATGCCTTGCGCCCGCTGCTCGTCGTTTCCATGAGCGAAGAAGAGCTGTCCGCAGTATTCGTCGCCGCCGAAGCCGGTCCGGCGTGGTGGCGCCAGATCAATGCGACGATTTTTGCCACACTGGGCATAGGCTTGCTCCTGACCGGCGCCTTGGTATGGAATCAACTGAGATCATACCGGTTGACCGTACGCCTCAATGAAGCGAGGGACCACCTCAAGATCAAGAAGGAGGAAGCAGAAACGGCAAACGCAGCAAAGTCCGGATTTCTTGCCGCTGCGAGCCATGATCTGCGCCAGCCGATGTATGCGCTCCAGCTCTTCGCCGAGGCGCTGGAAAGTGAAGTCGGTCACCCGGAGCGGTCGCGCCTGCTGATTCACCGGCTGCACGACTCAATCGCGGCGATGTCCGCAATCTTGAATGCATTGCTCGACATTTCGAGTCTGGAAGCGGGGACGCTCAACAAGGTTGTTCAGGAATTTCCGGTCCAGCGACTGCTGCAGCGGGTCGAGAGTATTTACGCACCCGTGGCGGTCGAGCGAGGTCTGCGCCTCAGCGTTGTCAATTCCACGGCATGGATCCGGAGCGATCCGGATCTCCTCGGGCGCGTCGTCGACAATCTCGTGTCCAACGCCATCAAATACACGCGGCGAGGCGGGGTACTCGTCGGATGCCGTCGCCGCGCTGCGGTGCTGTCGATCCAAGTGTGGGATACCGGCGTCGGGATTCCGAGCGAGCACCACACGGAAATCTTCACGGAGTTCTTTCAGTTGCATAATCCCGAGCGCGATCGGCGCAAGGGCTTGGGCTTGGGACTGGCGATCGTAAAGCGGATCACGCGATTGCTCGATCATTCTCTACGCATGACGTCCGTTATGGGGCACGGTTCGATGTTTGCGGTCGACGTGCCGTACGGGGAGCGGCGGCATGCCCGGCCGATGTCGGGAACGGTCGAGGAGACCGTCAATCGGTTCGCCGATGTCCGCGTGGCGGTCATCGATGACGAGGCCGATATCGTCGATGCGACGAAGGAACTGCTGGAGCGTTGGGGGTGCATCGTGGTCGTTGCGAAATCGGGAAGCGGTATGCTCGACGCTCTTAACCGTCGATCATTGACTCCGGACATACTGCTTTGCGATTACCAGCTGTCGGAGGGGGAAAACGGCCTGTCCGCGATCGACCGCATCAGGATGGCGCATGGAAAGACTATTCCGGCGATCGTCGTGTCCGGAAACCCGGTTCAGGGACTCGTGAAGGCGGCAGAGCGCATCGGCATGCTGCAGAAGCCGGTGGCGCCGGCAAAGCTGCGTGCGGCCATGCAGCGCTTGCTGCTGCAGAAGTAACTCCGGGTCAGGAACCTTCGTTACTCCGATTCACCTCGCCCGGTACGGCTGTAGATGCGGGCGCCGCCCTTGTCGCGTTGCCGCTCACGGGACGGTGACTCCGCTTGGCCGTTCGGCGTGACCTTCGAGTCAGCGCTCGTCGCGCTCGGCGTCGTTGGTGCGGACGGCGATCCCTGCCATCCCGACTCCCGCAGATAGCGGGCGTGGACCTCGATGTCGACCGCGCCGTGCTCGTTCAGAATGTCTGCAGCGCTGTCTGCTCCATCGTCGCTCCCGCTCGTCACCGTGACCACCGTCCCGCCGCGCCGTACCGCCTCGGCGTAAAGATCGACGTCTTCATGACTCGCCTTGCCGCCGAAGAGCCGCCGGAATACCGCACCGATAGACTGATGAGGCGCGGAGGTGTCCGACGCGATCGCTGGCTTCATCTCCATCGTCGTGTTCGACGTGATCTGCACGTTGTCGCGCGTAAAACCCCACTCCACGAGTCGATCGACGGCTCGCCGCGCTTGAAGATCGTTTTCGAATACACCGACAATCGTGTGCGTTTCCATATTTCCTTCTGCCCGTACCTGCCGCGGAAGTCGAACGCAGCGTTCAAGCGCCCTCGTAGTCCCGTGCCAGCGCTGGCTGCATAACGCGTGCCGGCGCCGCAAAAAGGCCGAGCCGCCAAGGACTTGACCTCACGCCGTGCCGGCGAGCGCAGCGCGAAGCAGTTCCTCTTCACGATCGTAGAACCCGTTGGCGCAAACGATGACGCGGCGGTCCAGTGGTTGCCAGTTCCCCTCGTAGTCGTCCAGGGCGATCCATGCATCGACATCGAGGGCGCGCTCCCGCAGGAAGACCTCGGCCTCGCGTCTTCGGAGACCGTATGCCTGCGTGTGCAGTGTTGCGAGCGACGGCGTTACCCCGATCACCCGCTGTCGCATGTCCGCAGAAAAGTGCTGCCGGAGTGCGGACAGCGCGTGGTAATGACGCCAATCCGACGCGATGACGATTTGCACCGTCTCGAACGCGCGAAGCACGCTTTCGATACGGGGCAGGAACTCGAAGTGGCTTCCTTCCTCGCACGGATATCGATGCGTCGTCCCGTCAAAGTCCAGAAATACGATCACTTGCGCCTCGACAATACGATGAGTGACAACGCTCGGATGCGATGCAACGTATCTTGGAGCAAGCAAGGCGTTGTGGCGAGCTCAGCGTACGAACGTGACGCAAGATCGCTATGTCGCGTTCGCACGTAGATGAGGCGGTTCGCGCATATTCTTTGCATGCCGAAACACCGCCTGCACTGGCGATTGTGCGGTGGTAGCGAACCCACCCCATGCCGGAGGACGACTATGATTACGATCAGGAAGAGGGCGGTCATATGCTGCGCGGCGCTCGTTCTTGCCTCCCCGCCGGCGATCGCGAAATACAGCGACGCATTTTTCTTCGGTAACAGCGTAAGCGATACGGGCAACGTTGCTTACGTGGTGGACCACACACTCGGTTTTTTTGCTTCGGATCCGCTGCGCACATCGGTGCCGATACCGTCGCCCGATTTCGTCGCGACGTATCCGTACGCGAACAACCGCTATTCCAACGGACCGGTGTGGGCGGAGTATTTCGCTACCGGTCTCGGCGAAACGGCTGCGCCCGCCTTGCGGGGCGGTACCAATTACGCATTTGGCGGCGCAACAATGGGCCCGCTGGGAAACGTGGTGCCGCCCAGTATCAGAGACCAGATTTCTTCGTATCTCGTCACGCACGGCAACCGCGCATCTCCGAACGCGCTGTATGTGATCGAAGGCGGAGGAAACGATGCGCGGCGCGCCGCCGACGTGTGGATCTCTCTGGGCGATCCGGCGCCGATCGTGTCGGGTTACGTGCGCGATGCGCTCGCATCCATACTGGCCCTGGAGTCGGCAGGGGCGCACAACATCCTCTTCTGGAATGTGCCGGACATCGGAAAGACGCCGGAATTCCTCTTTCAGGGGCCTGCGGCCGCAGCGAAAGCAACCGGTATCGCATCCGCCATGAACGCTGCGCTGGCCGCGGCTCTCGACGCGCTCGGACCGAACCTGAAGCGCGACTTGCGCACCTTCGACATCTTCGGCTTCATGAACCAGGTCATTGCCAATCCATCGGCATTCGGACTGGTCGACGTGAGCTCCGCCTGTGCGTTTTCGACTGCATGCATCGCCGATCCGTCGCGAGCCTTGTTCTGGGACGGTCTCCACCCGACTACAGCCGGTCATGCTCTGGTGGCGAACGCAGCCCTTGCATCGGTCAATCCGGAACCCGAAATGTACGTGCTGTTCGGCATAGGGCTCGTGGCGCTCGCCTGTCATCGCACGTTCAGGGATCGACGGACACGCCGCGTGTCGGCGATGACATGATGCACCCGTAACGCCAGTTGGGCAGGGCCTCTATTTCCGTGAGGTGCCCTACATTCGAAAGACGCCGAAGCGAGTGGGCGGGATCGGCGCGTTGAGTGCGATGGCGAGTCCCCGGCCGAGATAAAGGCGCGTCTGTGCCGGGTCGATGATGCCATCGTCCCAGAGCCTCGCCGTCGCATAATAGGGATTGCCTTGCCGCTCGTACTGCGCCCGGATCGAGGCGATGAACGATTCTTCCTCCGCCGCGCTGGGGCGCGCGCCGTTCGTTTCCGTCGCCTCGCGGCGCACCGCCGTGAGGACACTCGCCGCCTGCTCGCCGCCCATGACGCCGATACGCGCGTTGGGCCATGTCCACAGCATGCGCGGGCCGAAAGCGCGACCGCACATGCCGTAGTTGCCCGCGCCGAAGCTGCCTCCGGTGATGACGGTGAACTTCGGCACCTCCGCACATGCGACCGCGGTGACGAGCTTCGCCCCGTCCTTGGCGATGCCCCGGGTCTCCGCCGTGCGTCCCACCATGAAGCCGGTGATGTTCTGCAGGAACACGAGAGGGATGCGGCGCTGGCAGCAAAGCGCGATGAAGTGCGTGCCCTTCAGCGCCGATTCGGAAAACAGCACGCCGTTGTTCGCCAGCACACCGACCGGGACGTTCCAGATGCGGGCGAACCCGGTTATGAGCGTCTTGCCGTATCGCGCTTTCCATTCGTCGAAGTCGCTGCCGTCGACGACGCGTGCGATGATCTCGTGCGCATCCACTGGCGTGCGCGTATCGTCAGGGATGATCCCATAGAGCTCGTCTGCACGATATTTCGGCTCTGTCGCCTCGCCGCGCGCGATGTCCGAACGCTGTTCCCGTGGCAGATGGCGCACGATGCGCCGCACGATAGCGATCGCGTCCACGTCGTTCTCTGCGAGATGATCCGCCACGCCGGAAAGCCGCGTGTGAACGTCTCCGCCGCCGAGCGCTTCGGCCGTTACGGCTTCGCCGGTCGCGGCTTTGACGAGCGGCGGTCCCGCGAGAAATATCGTTCCCTGATCCCGCACGATGATGGATTCATCGCTCATGGCCGGCACATAAGCGCCCCCTGCGGTACACGAGCCGAGCACCGCCGCAATCTGCGGGATGCCGGCCGCCGACAGTCTCGCCTGGTTGTAGAAAATGCGACCGAAATGCTCGCGATCCGGAAAGACTTCGTCCTGCGCCGGAAGATACGCACCGCCTGAATCGACCAGATACACGCACGGCAGCCGGTTCTCCTGCGCGATTTCCTGTGCGCGCAGATGCTTCTTCACTGTCATCGGAAAGTACGTGCCGCCTTTTACCGTCGCGTCGTTGCATACGATCACGCAGTCGCGCCCCGATATAGTGCCAACGCCGGTGATGAGGCCCGCGCACGGCGCCTGGTCCTCGTACATGCCGAAGGCGGCGAGTGGCGATAACTCGAAAAGCTCAGTCCCGGGGTCGAGCAGGCGCTGCACGCGTTCGCGCGGCAGCAGCTTGCCGCGACTCACGTGCCTGGCGCGTGCGGGCTCCGGGCCGCCGCGTGCCGCGTGCGCGCGCCTCGACTCGAGCTCGTTCACCAGGGATCGCATCGCGCGAGCGCGCGCCAGAAAGTCGGCGCTCTCCGTATCGACCTTCGACTCGATGGCCGGCATGCGCGTCCTACTCCGTTTCCCCGTAGAGCTCGCGCCCGATCAGCATGCGACGGATTTCCGATGTTCCGGCGCCGATTTCGTACAGCTTCGCGTCCCGCCATAACCGTCCGACGGGATAATCGTTGGTATAGCCATTCCCGCCCAGGATTTGCACCGCCTCGCCGGCGATCCACGTCGCTTTCTCGGCGCAGAACAGAATGACGCCGGCGCAATCCTTTCTCAGCCGGCGAGAATGCTGCCCGCGCGAGCGGTCGAGCGCGTGTCCGACCTGGTAGAGATAGGCGCGCGCAGCGGACAGTCCGGTGTACATGTCCGCGAGCTTTGCCTGAATGAGCTGGAATTCGCCGATGCTGCGTCCGAATTGCTTGCGCTGATGAACGTATGGAAGCACCGCGTCGAAGCACGCCTGCATGATGCCGACCGGCCCTGCCGCCAGCACGGCGCGCTCGTAATCCAGTCCGCTCATGAGCACGGCGGCACCGTTTCCTTCTTCGCCGAGCACGTTCTCCGCCGGGACCTCGACGTTCTCGAACGCAAGCTCGGCAGTCGGGCTGCCGCGCATGCCGAGCTTGTCGAGCTTCTGCGCTACGCGGAACGGACTCGCTTCCTTCTCCACGATGAAGGCGGTGATCGCTCGCGCGGATTGGGCAGCGGTGCGCGCGTAGACGATGAGCACGTCGCATTCCGGCCCGTTGGTGATCCACATCTTGCTGCCGTTCAGCACGTAGCGATCACGCTTGCGTTCCGCGCGAAGCTGCATGCTCATGACATCGGACCCGGCATTGGGCTCGCTCATCGCGAGCGCGCCGACGTGATCACCGGCGATCAGCCTGGGAAGATATCGCCGTTTCTGCTCCGCGGTGCCGTAGCGATGGATCTGATTCACGCACAGGTTGGCGTGAGCGCCGTAGGACAGCCCCAGGGCGCCGCAGGCGCGTGAGAGCTCCTCCATCACCGCCATCTGGGCGACATACCCCATGCCGGCGCCGCCATACGCCTGCTCGACCGTCACGCCGAACGCGCCGAGCGCACCGAGCCTGGGCCAGAGCTCCCGAGGAAACCGATCTTTTGCGTCGATATCGCGAGCAAGGGGCGCCACTTCACGCTGTGCGAAATCGTGTACCGACGCACGCAGCATGGCGATCTCTTCGTCGAATTCGATCTCGACGCTGGGGGCGCCGTTCGCAACCATGACAGTCACGCGGCCTTGACCCGTACCGGTGCCGGTTCGGGGCTGCGCACCGCACGAGGCGGGCTCGCGTCGAATCGGGCGAGCAGCTCGGCCTCGCGACGCTTTGCATGTTCGACGTAACGACGCCGTACCGGCCCGAAGCCCCGGATGGCTTCCGGCAGCGTCGCGAGATCGACTGCGATGCCATGATTGTCGCTGCGCAAACCGCGGATGATATGGTCGATAGTCTGCTCGTACTCGGTGAGCAGCCGGCGGTCTAGCTTGCGGTCGGCGCTCAATGCGAAGAGATCGAATGGCGTGCCGCGCAGCCAGCGCAGTGCTGCAAGTGCGCGCAGCCCGTACCGCATCCATGGGCCGTAGCGCCGCTTTCGCGGCTGACCGGTGGCCCGGTCGTACGGCGTCCACAGCGGCGGCGCGAAATGGTAGGAGACGCGGTAGTCGCCTTCGAAGGCATCTGCGAGGTCCCGAGCGAAAGAGCCGTCGGTATAAAGCCGCGCGACTTCGTACTCGTCCTTGTATGCGAGCAGTTTGTAGTAGTAGCGTGCGACGGCTCGCGTGAGGCTGCTGCGTTCCGGCAGCACGGCGCGCTCGGCTGCGCGCACGCGCCCGATGAGCGTTACGTAACGCTGCGCGTAGGCTTCGTTGTGATAGGCGCGCAGATCTTCTGTCCGGCGTGCGATGGCTTCGTCGACGTCCACGGAAAGCCGCTCGTCTTCCGGCTCCGAGGGAGAGGCGACGCGCATGGCGGCGTTGAGGTCGTGGGCGGCAACCCGCCCCCAGAAGAAAGCCTGCCGCGTGGCGGAGACGGCAACGCCGTGACGCTCGATCGCTGCATCCAGCGACTGTCGGGAAAGCGGCACGAGGCCGCGCTGCCATGCGTATCCCAGCATGAATGCATTCGTCGCGATGGCGTCGCCGAGGAGCGCCGTGGCGAGTCTCGTTGCATGGAGGAAGTGGGCGTCGTGTGCGCCGACGGCCTGCACGATCTGCTTTTCGAACGTCTCAGGCGTGAAGCGAGGATCCGGATGGCGAGCGATATCGCCGGTCTGCGCCTGCTGTGCGAACGCACGCACAAAATCGCTCGTCACGGCGAAGTCGACGTTCACGACGGCTCGCGTGATGCCCTCGTGCATTTTCATGAGCGTGTCGTCGGCGACCGTCACGACGAGATCGCAGCCGATGATCGCATTCGCTTCGCCATCGGCGATACGCGTCGCGTGCAATTGCTCACGCCTGGGCGCGATGCGTATGTGCGACCACACCGGGCCGCCTTTCTGCGCAAGCCCTGCCATATCGAGCACGGACACCGCCTTGCCTTCGAGATGAGCGGCAAGGCCGATGACCGTTCCGATCGTGACGACCCCGGTGCCGCCGACGCCCGTGACGAGAATCGCATAGGTGGACTGCAGCGGCGGGATCACCGGCTCGGGCAGAACGGGCAGATCGGCTTTTGGGATGGCGCCTGCTTTTCCGCGCCGCAGCGTTCCGCCTTCCACCGTCACGAAACTCGGACAGAAGCCGGCCACGCACGAGAAGTCCTTGTTGCACGAGAACTGATCGATGGCGCGCTTGCCTCCGTACTCGGTTTCCACCGGCACGACCGACATGCAATTGGACGTTGCGCTGCAATCGCCGCAGCCTTCGCATACCCGGCGGTTGATGTAAGCACGCACCGGCGGGTCGGGATATTCGCCACGCTTGCGGCGGCGCCGTTTTTCGGCAGCGCAGGTCTGATCGTAAATGAGGGCCGTGACGCCGGCGATGTCCCGCAGCTGGTGCTGCACTTGGGACAGCTCTCGACGGTGGCGCACCTCGACTCCGGATGGAAACGTCTCCACCGCCCGATACTTGTCCGGTTCGTCGCTGACCACGACGATCTTCCGCACCCCTTCGGCGGCGAGCTGGCTTGCGATGCCGGATACCGTCAGATTTCCCTCCACCGGCTGGCCGCCCGTCATGGCGACCGCGTCGTTGTAGAGAATCTTGTAGGTGATCGACACCTGCGCGGCGACTGCCTGGCGGATCGCGAGCAAACCCGAATGCTGGTACGTCCCGTCGCCCAGGTTGGCGAACACATGACGCGTCGAGGTGAACGGCGCCTGTCCGGCCCACGCGACCCCTTCGCCGCCCATCTGGCTGAACGTCTGCGTCGTGTGCGGCGTCATCCAGGTCGCCATGTAATGGCAGCCGATGCCCGCGAGCGCCCGGCTTCCCTGCGGTATGTTGAGCGTAGAGGTATTGTGGGGGCAGCCCGAACAGTAATGCGGCACGCGCACTATGATCGCGCGCCGCGCAGCAAGCGTCCTCTCGCGCGCATCGAGAAAGGCGAGCTGCTCGCGTATGCGTTCGCTGGTGTAGAAGCGCGCGATGCGGGCTGCGATGACGCGTGCAATGAGCGCAGGCTTGAGCTCGCCCGCGGCCGGCAGCTGCCAATCGTGCACGGGCAGCTCCCATTCGCCTTTTTCATCGTATTTGCCGATCACGCGCGGGCGGACGTCTTCGCGCCAGTTGTAGAGCTGCTCCTTCAGCTGGTACTCCATCATCTGCCGCTTTTCTTCGACCACGAGTATTTCTTCCAGCCCTTGCGCGAAGTGCCGCACGCCTTCGGCATCCAGCGGCCAGCTCATGGCGATCTTGTATACCCGCAAGCCGATGGCGGCTGCGACGCCGTCGTCGATGCCGAGCAGATCGAGCGCCTGCCGTACGTCCAGGTACGACTTGCCGGTGGTGATGACGCCGAGCCGGGCGCGCTCGCTGTCGATCACGATGCGGTTCAAGTGATTCGCGCGCGCGTACGCCATCGCCGCGTACACCTTGTAACGCTGCAGCCGCAGCTCCTGTTCGAGCGGTGGATCGGGCCAGCGGTCGTTGAGACCGCCGGGCGGCATGTCGAAATCGGCGGGCAGCTTCACGGTAACGCGCCGAGGGTCGACGATGACCGACGAGGAGCTCTCGACGGTGTCCGCGGTCGCTTTGAGCCCCACCCAGCAGCCGGAATAGCGCGACATCGCCCAGCCATGCAGACCGTAATCGAGGTATTCCTGTACATCCGATGGATTGAGCACGGGGATCATCGCGGCAGCGAAGACATGCTCGCTCTGGTGGGGCAACGACGAGGAGCGGGCCGCATGGTCGTCGCCGGCTACAGCGAGTACGCCGCCGTACCGGGAGGTGCCCGCCGCGTTGGCGTGCTTGAGCACGTCGAGACTGCGGTCCACGCCCGGGCCTTTCGCGTACCAGAGCCCGTAGACGCCGTCGTAGCGCTTCCCTTCGAAAAGATCAACCTGTTGCGCGCCCCACACCATCGTGGCGGCGAGATCTTCGTTGATCCCGGGCTGAAAGCGCACGTCGTGCTGAGCGAGGAGGGGCTCGAGCTGCCACAACGCCTGGTCGAGCCCGCCGAGCGGCGAGCCGCGGTAACCGGAGACGAAGCCGGCGGTGTGACGGCCGGCGTTGAGATCGTGGAGGTGCTGCAGAATGGGCAGGTACGCAATGGCCTGCACGCCCGACAGGTACATGCGGGTCGCTCCCCCGGTCGCGAACGGTGCGAAATGCCGGGTAACGCGTTCAGCGATCGCGTCGCTGGCGGGAAGATCCATGCGGGGCGTACAACGCCGCAATGGCGCTGCTACCTCCTTGGACCGCCTCCAGCACAGAACGTGCCGGCGTGCCGCCACGGGCATTAGTACAACGACCGCCGGCGCAGTGCTTGGGACTCAGGATGTTGCCGCGCACGCCAGGGGCAAGGCGCGCATCTCGAACCGCCGCGTCGATGTTCCGGTTATCTACGCTGGACTCGTTTGCGCAGCACTGCTTCGGGGGTTGTCCCGGTAATGCGGACGCGCCTGTAACTCGGCTTCCCGGGGCCTGCATCGTGACGATCCTCACCTTTGGTCGGGTAAAAATCCCGCCGCGCGATCGCTGCATCGGATCAACGCCGCTGTCCGGCCACGACTTTTTCTCGCGTCAAGTGCGGCGCATAAAGGCGGATGAACTCGTAGACGTATCCCCGCAGATGATCGTTGCGCCGTACTGCGATATGTATGGTATTCGCCTCGAACAGGTGCTTCGCGTCGATGACGCGCAGCGCGCGATCGCGGCTTCGGTCGTATGCGAGCTCCGCGATGATCGCGATGCCGAGTCCTTGCTCCACATAAGCCTTGATTACGTCGGTGTCGATTGCGCTCAGCACGATTTTCGGCTTGAGGCCGCGCGCACGAAACGCCTGCACGAGGCGCGATCTGCCTATGAACGGGGCGTCGTACGTAATGATCGGGTAGCGGGCGAGCATCTCGAGCGTGAGCTTCCTCGTCTTCAGCAGCGGATGGCGCGGCGGCGTGAGCACGACACGATGCATGTCGTAGCAGGGGAAAGCCGTCAACCCTTCCACGTCTTCGGATGATTCGGAGCCTATGCAGAGATCCGCCTCGCCGAGGAGTACGAGCTCCACGATTTCGGCGGGTGTGCCCTGGCGGACCATCAGCTCCACGTCCGGATACCGCTGCGAAAACTGCCGCAGCACGCGCGGCAGCGCATAGCGCGCCTGCGTGTGAGTCGTGGCGATGGTGAGCGTTCCGCTGTCTTTCTGCGAGAAGTCTTCCGCGATCTTCCTCAGATTGCCGGTGTCGCGGAGAATCCGCGTCGATACTTCGAGGATGGCGGCTCCCGCTTGCGTAAGGCCCAGCAGCCGCTTGGCGTTGCGGCGGAAGATGTCGACGCCCAGCTCTCGTTCCAGAGCCCGCAGTTGCCGGGATAGCGCCGGCTGTGGCACATGCAGCGCGTCGGCGGCGCGCGAAACGCTATGGTCGTGGCGGACGATTTCCACCAGAGTTCGAAGCTGCTCGAGTTTCATAACAGTCCTGTTATATGAATTGCCGATTATAGTCATTGAACGCATATGACGTCCGCGGGACAATGCGGCACCTCAATCGGAGGATCGCATGAGCACCGTGACCGTCATCAATCCCGTCATCGCCGACACCGCCTCGGCTGCCCCGCTTGCCCCCGCGCTCGGGGATCTCAAAGGCGCGCGCATCGCTTTCGTCGACAACAGCAAGGTGAACGCCGATCTCTTCCTGGGGCGCGTGCGGCCGCTGCTCGAAGAGCGCTACGGCATCGAGCCGGGCGATATCGTCCGCAAGTTGGCGCCCAAGGACGAGCTGACGGCGGACGATCTCGCCAAACTGAAGCGCTACGACGGCGTCATCCAGTGCCTGGGGGATTGAGGGACGTCCACTTCCATCAGCGTGTCTGATGGCGTGAAGCTGGAGCGGCTCGGCATCCCGACCGCGACGGTGTGCAGCACGGCGTTCTCCGGCGCAGCGCGCTCGCAGGCGTCGGGCCGCGGCATGGGAGACCTGCCTATCGTCGAAGTGCCCCATCCGATGCATTCCGCACCGCAGGCCGCGGTGGTGCAGCGCGCCGAGGCTGCCGTGCACGAGCTGGTGACGGCGCTCACGCGCCGTACTCAAGCCGTGGCGGCGGCGCGCGTGCAGGTGCCGAACGAGCGCTATACCGTGGACGAGGCACCGGAGGCGCTGCAGGAGTTCTTCTTCGAAAAAGGCTGGACGGACGGTCTTCCGGTCGCGGCGCCTACGCTTGCGGCGGTGCAGGCGATGCTCGCCGCAGCCGGACGCCGCGCGGACGAAGCGCTGGGCCCGATCCCGCCGCGCATGCACACGGCCACGCTGGAGAAGCTCGCGGCGAATGCGGTGATGGCCGGCTGCAAGCCGGAATACTTTTCGGTCGTGCTGGCGGCGTTGGAAGCGGTGCTGGACGACGACTGCCGCCTCTACGGCATCCAGACCGCGACCAACAACACGGCGCCGCTCGTCATCGTCAACGGGCCCATCGTGCAGCGGCTCGGATTGAACGCGGGCGGCAACGTTTTCGGTCAGGGCGCGCGGGCGAACGCCGCGATCGGGCGTGCGCTGCAGCTCATCCTGCGCAACGTCGGCGGCGATCTGCCGGGCATCACGGACCTGTCCACGCAAGGGCAGAGCGGCAAATTCACCTTCTGCATCGCCGAGAACGAGAGCGCCTCGCCCTGGCAGCCTTTCCATGTGGACCAGGGCTACGCGCGCGAGGACAGCACCGTGACCGTCATCGGCGCCTCACCGGGGCACAATCTCTTCACCTACGGCTGCGAGAACGGCGCGGAGCTCCTCGATCATTTCGTAGGCGCGATGACGGCGCT
>JBLNBW010000030.1:0-3796 GCA_050260255.1 Rhodospirillaceae bacterium
GTCAGACGCTGAGCGACAGCGTGAGCTACACGGTGGTGGATGAGAACGGGGCGAGCAGCACGGCGACGCTGACGATCACGATCACCGGGACGAACGATGCGCCGGTCGTCACGTCGCCGACGAGCGTCACCGTGGCCGAAGGCCATGCGATCGACAGCCCGGTCTACACGATAGAGGCGACCGATCCGAACAACGACAGACTTACTTATTCGCTGTCGGGCCCGGATGCCGACGCCTTCGCCGTGGATGCGGCGACGGGCGAAGTGAAGTTCATTGCTCCGCCCAACTTCGAGGCGAAGAGCGAGTATTCGATCAACGTGATCGCGTCGGACGGCACGGAACAGCACGTGCAGGCCGTGACGGTGCGCATCGCGGACGTCGCGCCTGTCGGCAACGATCGCACGGTGGTCGCAACGGAGGACGGTGCTTACGTATTCACAGCGGCCGACTTCACTTTCGCTGTGGGCGATCCGAACGCCGCGTCCGGCGTCGAAGCGGTGAGAATAGAAACGCTTCCGAGCGGTGGGGTGCTCAAGCTCGACGGCGTAGCGGTTGCGAACGGTGCCGTGGTGACGGCGTCCGATATCGCCGCAGGTAAGCTCACGTTCGAGCCGGCGGCCGACGCAAACGGCCCAGGCTACGCACGCTTCAGCGTCTCGCTGCGAGACAGCGAGGGTACGTACACGGCAGCGCGCAACACGATCACGGTCGACGTCTCGGCGGTGAACGACGCGCCTGTCGCGACAGGGAGCGTGGCGCTGCCCGCGGGCAGCGAAGACGGAGTATCCGAGTCGGTCACGGTCGCGAGCCTCTTCCGCACGGCTTTCAACGATGCGCGCGACGAGGTCGCCGGCGGGTCGACATCCGGTGCGCTCGCCGGCGTGGCGATCGTCGATTACCGGGCGGATCCCGCCAAGGGCGCATGGCAATACTCGCCCGATGGCACGACGTGGATCACGATCAACAGCGTCACCGATCCCGCGGCTGCGGTCACGTTGAAATCGACCGACGCGCTGCGCTTCGTCCCTGCGGCGAATTTCAACGGTCCGGTGCCTGCCGTCACGGTGAAGCTCATCGATACGAGCACTACCGTCACGACAGGGGCAGTGGTCGATGTGCGCACGAGCGGCGGTGCGACCGCGTACAGCGCGGACAACGTGCTCCTCACGCATTCGGTAGCTGCAGTCGCCGGGACGCCGACCGTCGTCACGACGGACGTGAGCGGAGACCAGGATGCGGAGATCGGCCTGCCCATCACGGTCACCGCCGGCGATCCGGGCGAGGTAGTGAGCGTAACGCTGAGCGGCATACCGAACGGCATGAAATTCGTGACCTCGACGGGCGAGGCGTTCACACCGAGCACCGGGGCGCTGACACTTACCGCAGCGCAAGTCGTCGGACTGAGAGTCACGCCGCCGGAAGGCTACACCGGTACGCTCGCGCTCACGGTGCAAGCGACCGAAACCGACGGCACGCGACAGGCAAGCAGTCCTTCCCAGCGCGTGTTCATCTCGGTGACGCCAAGACCACTGCCGATCGTTCCGACGCCGGTGGTGTCGTCACCCGTGATTGCCACGCCAGTGGTGACCGCGCCCGTGATTAGTACGCCGGCGGTGACTGCGCCAGCCGTCACGCCGGAGGTGGCTGCGCCGAGGCCCGTCACGGCTGCCGTTGCGTCGACAACGATACCGTCGTCGACTGCTGTCACCGGCGCGGCGCCGGCCGCGGCAGCGACTGGGATTCCGGCAAGCGCGCTGCCTTCGGACGGCAGTCGGAATACTTCGCCGCTGCCGACCGGTCAGATCAATTTGATGCAGGGCGTCAATACGGCGGCGGCATCTACCGTTTCGTCGCCGGTGACTTCTGCGCTTCCAGCATCCAGCGGTGCGCAGCTCGATTCGACCGATCGCGGCTTCAACGTGATCCGGACCGCTGCGGCGGCGCCCGCAGCAGCAGCACCGGCCGCCACCCCCGCGGCGAATACTGCGGCTGCCGTGCCGGCGGGCGGAGTTGTTGCTCCGGCATCGACCGCTGCGGCAGCGCCCACCGCCGCGCCGGCCGGTGGAGCGCCCGGTGCCGGCGCACCGGCGGCGGCCCCTCTGCAGGCGCCTGCAGCAGCCGCTGCAGCGGGTGCGCAAGCCGCTGGTCCGGCGTTGGACACCGCACCGCAGCGCGGCGGGGACACTCTGTTCGTCTACCAGGGCATACCGAGCACGGCGGCAAATGCGGGGCAGAACCTCGATTTCACCGTGCCGAGGGAAGCGTTCGGCCACACGAACCAGAAGGCCATCGTTCAGCTCGATGCCATGCGCACGAACGGGCAGCCGCTGCCTGAGTGGATAGATTTCGATCCGGTCTCAGGCAAGTTCACCGGCAAGCCGCCGCGCGGCGCAGAAGGCGTCATCGAGATCAAGGTGGTCGCCCGCGACAACGAAGGCCGCGAAGCGACCACGACATTCAGCATACGCGTCGGCGACGTAGCGCCGGCGCAATCGCCGCGTCCGGCTCAACAGACCGGCGCAGCGGCTGCAGCCGAGAGGATCGTGGTGGGCGAGGCAGGCGATGCCGACGAAGTCGCCGACAAGGCGGCGGAGAAGCAGGCGAAGGACGGCAAGGACAGGCCGCGTGAGCAGGGGCGCGACAAAATTCGCATCGCCGCGCTTCCTTTCAGCGAGCAGTTAAATCGTGCCAAGCAGGACGGGCTGCTTGCACGTATTATGGACACGAAGGACAAGGCGAAGACCAAATTATCGCCGCCCGTGAGAGAAGCGTGACAAGCAACAAGAATAGCGCCACATATCGCATTCGCATCGCCGTCTTTACCACGCTCGCTGCCCTAGGCGGCTGCGCCGTTCAGCCCGTGCCGATCAGCAATGCGGAGCACGAGGCTCGCGCCAAGGCGGATTTCGCCAAGCTCTTCGCGTCGCAAGAAGGGCTGAAGGGCCCGCTTACGATGACCGAGGCCATCGCACGCGCCATCAAGTACAACATGGATTACCGCGTGAAGCTGATGGACCAGGCGGTCGCACTCGGGCAGACGGAGGTCGCGAACTACGATATTCTGCCCAAGCTTACCGCGACTGCCGGCTACAGCACGCGGGACAACGATTCCTTCGGCTTCGGCTTCGGTCAGGACGGGAAGGTATCGGCGAATCCGTCCGCGTCGCAGGAACGCACGCGCGACAACTACACCATCAGCTTCGCGTGGAACCTGCTCGATTTCGGCATGAGCTACGTGCGTGCGCAGCAGCTTGCCGACCAGAGTCTGATCGCGGAGGAGCGCCGTCGCAAAGCGCTGCAGAACCTCATTCAGGACGTACGCTTTGCCTGGTGGCGCGCGGAGTCGGCGCAGCGTCTGTTGCCCGAGATCGATGAACTGCTCAATGAGACGGAACAGTCGGCCGCACGAGCTCAGCTCATCGAAACGCGCCGCCTGCTGCCGCCGCTGCAAATCGTCGCGTATCGCCGTTCGCTGCTGGATCTCGAGCAGCAGCTTTCGCTGAAACGACAAGAGCTGTCGCTCGCGCTGGTCGAGCTTGCCAGCATGATCAATCTTCCTCCGGGCACGACATACAAGCTCGCGCCTGCCGACGAGAACAATTTCAACATCCCGATGCTCGCCGCGAACATCGAAGGCCTGGAGTCCATTGCGCTGCTCAACCGGCCGGAGCTGCGCGAAGAAGACTACAAGGCGCGTATCACGGACGCGGAGTGGAAGAAGCAGCTGATGTCGCTGTTGCCGACGTTCGGGCTCGACATCGGCACCAACTATGACAGCAACAAGTATCTGCTCAAC
>JBLNBW010000031.1:0-3739 GCA_050260255.1 Rhodospirillaceae bacterium
AGGCCGCTTTCTCGCCATACGGTTCGACGACCGCGCCAATCTCGGCGCTTATGCGGGTGCATTCGGCGCTTTCATCGCCACGAAGAACCTCACCGTCACCGCGGGCGGCGTGTATCGCGTGCCGGCCATCCACGTGCGGACGCGCCTTGCGTACACCAACACCGTGCCCGTGTCGGCGTATCGCGGCGCAGGACGCCCGGACATCGCGTACGCGATCGAGCGTCTCGTCGATCATGCGGCGCACGAGCACGGTTTCGATCCGATCGAGTTGCGGCGCAGGAACTTCATCCCCAAAGAAGCGATGCCTTACAAGACGGCCAACGCAGGCACGTACGATTCGGGCGATTTCGCGGCCGTGATGGACGATGCGCTGGCGCGGGCCGACTGGTACGGATTTCCGGCGCGTAAGGCAGCATCGCAGCGGGCCGGCAAGCTGCGTGGCATAGGCATCGCGACCTATCTCGAGGCGGGCGGCGGCGGAAGCGCGCCCAAGGATCAGGTCGCGGCCGAGTTCGACGCCAATGGTGACATGACGCTCTTCGCCGTCACGCAATCGTCCGGGCAGGGGCACGAGACGGTGTTTCCGCAAATCGTCGCCCGCGTGCTGGGAATCGATACGGCCCACATTCGGTTTCATCCCAGTCCGCCTTCGGCCGACTTGGTCGGCAGCGGCACCGGCGGATCACGCGGCGTGCTCGGCACCGGCAGTGCGTTCAAGTTGCTGGGCGAGAAACTGATCGAGACCGGGCGACCACACGCGGCAAAGCATCTCGGCGTACCGGCGAGCGAGCTGGGCTACGCCGAAGGGCGATATCACGCCGGCGATCGTTCGATCGAATTCGTAGCGCTTGCGCGCAGCCTCGCGGGCAGCAGGCCGCATCCGTTGAATACCCTCGCCGAGGGCACATTCGGCACGACCTATCCGAACGGCTGCCATATTGCGGAAGTGGAAATCGATCCCGCAACCGGCGCTGCATGCATCGCGCGTTATACCGCGGTCGACGATCTCGGCAACGTGGTGAACCCTACACTCGTGGAAGGCCAGGTGCATGGCGGAGTCGCACAGGGTGCAGGCCAGGTGTTCGGCGAGCATGCCGTGTACGACTCCGAATCCGGCCAGCTCCTCACCGGCAGCTTTGCCGACTATGTGATGCCGCGCGCCGGATGGCTGCGCGACATCGAAGTCCACGATCACCCGGTGCCGACGCCGACCAACGCGCTGGGCGCGAAGGGTGTAGGCGAGTCGGGATGCAGCGGCTCCCTGCCGGCGCTGATGAACGCAGCGATCGACGCGTTGCGGCCGTTGGGCATCACGCATCTCGATATGCCGTTGAGCCGTGCCCGCGTATGGAGCGCAATGAACGCAGCGCGCAAGCGCTCGGCATGAGACGGATTACGACGCAGACTGGCACGCTCATCATGAACGACATCGACCGCCCTGCCACCGACGTGTTCGAAGCGGCGCGCACGCGCCGCTCGATACGCGCCTACAGGCCCGAACCGGTGCCGCCCGACACGCTGCGCGAGATCGTGGGAGTCGCACGGCATGCGCCGAGCGGATCGAACATACAGCCGTGGCGTGTGCACGTGCTCACCGGCGCAACACTGAAACATGTGGGGCAGGCGATCCAGTGCGCGTTTCTAACCGACGAGCCCGGACACAAGCGGGACTACGAGTACTACACCGATCCGGTCTACGAGCCGTATCTCGCACGCCGGCGTCAGTGCGGCTGGGGACTGTACGGGACGCTCGGCATAGGGCGCGGCGACCGCGAAAAGTCCAAGGCCTATCGCGCCACCAACTACACGTTCTTCGGCGCGCCGGCGGGCCTCATCTTCACGATAGACCGCGGGCTGGAGAAGGGCAGCTGGCTCGATTACGGCATGTTTCTTCAAACGATCATGCTCGCCGCGCGGGCCCGCGGCCTGCACACTTGCGCGGAAGCGGCGATCGCCAGCTACCCCGACATCGTGCGCCGCGAGCTCGGCATTTCGCCCGACTGGGTCGTGATCTGCGGCATGGCGATGGGTTATGCGGACCCGCAGGCGGTCGTCAATACGTTTCAGCCGCCGCGCATCGGGCTCGAAGAGTACGCGACGTTTTTGGATTGAATGTTGCATAGGATCGTACGTATCAACCAGGCTCGACCACCATGCTGAACAACGACATCGAAATCAGGATAGTGCCTCCGGTCCGCGACCTGGGCGATGGCTTCCAAGTGCGCCGCGCTTTACCGTCGGCGCGCAGACAAATGGTGGGACCGTTCATTTTTCTCGATCAGATGGGCCCGGTCGGGCTCGACCCCGGGCGCGGACTCGACGTACGGCCGCACCCTCATATCGGACTTGCGACGGTCACTTACCTCTTCGAGGGAGAGATACTCCACCGCGACAGTCTCGGCAACGTGCAGCCGATACGGCCGGGCGAGGTGAACTGGATGACGGCGGGAAGCGGCATCGTGCATTCTGAGCGCACACCGCCCGGGCTGCGGCCGGTGCAGAAAAACCTCTCCGGGATCCAGGCGTGGGTCGCCCTGCCGCGCAATGCCGAAGAGATCGCGCCGGCGTTCGCGCACGTCGGTTCGGATGCGCTGCCGCTGATCGACGCCGACGGCGTGCACGCGCGCATCATCGCCGGGGCAGTGCACGGTGCGCATGCCGACGTCTCCATACCCGCCGATCTTTTTTATGCCGACGTGACGCTCGATCCGGGCGCGCGGCTGGCGCTCGACGCGCACTACGAAGAGCGTGGCGCGTACGTCGTCGAGGGCACGCTGCAAGTGGAACCTGGCGATGAAAGCTGTCCTGCGGGCGAGCTTGTCGTCTTCCGCCCCGGTGCGCGGCTTACGCTCGCCGCGTCCCCCCTGGCGCCGGTGCGGTTCATGCTATTGGGCGGCGCACCGGTGCAAGAGCCGCGCTACATCTGGTGGAACTTCGTGTCGAGCTCCAAAGAGCGCATCGAGCAGGCGAAATCCGACTGGAAGCAAGGGCGGTTTGCGCCGGTTCCCGACGAGACCGAGTTCATTCCGTTGCCGGAACCGCCGCCCCCCAAAGTGGACTACCCCTGAGTCGCGAGCCGGACGCTGCGCGTCGCGGCATCGCACGCGCCTTATCGCGCCGCGAGCAGCGGGGATGCGGCGAGCGCGGACGGCTTCGCAAGTATGGTCTTGATGGTTCGCTCGGCCGCGGCGTCCGACATGTAGCGGCGCACGATCGCGTATCCGGCATGCATCTGCTGCTCGCGCGCCGAGGGACTCAGCGACCGGAAGTCCTCGCGCGGCTGCGCCAGCAGAAAGCGCGCTTCCTCCTCACGCAATGCCGCCTGCACGGTGCGTCGCGCGCGGCTCCGCTGTTCGTCGTCCGCGCTGCTGTCGTCGAGCACCGCCAGATGCGACGTCAGAGACGGTGCGGTGAGGCACCACAGCCATGCATACCACTGCGCGCACAAGGCGATGGGATAGATTTGCAGCGCCTTCGGAATATCGGTTCCGTGAAGCAGGCAAAGCTCGCCCCAAGCGAAGGAAAAGTCGAGCAGATCCGCCGGGCAGCGTTGCCGGACGCGCAGGCCGCCCATCATGCTGCTCCAGCGCTCGAGCAGCGGCCGATGATGCGCGAGCCATGATTTCAGCGCACGCGGCAACAGGTCGACCCGCAAGCCGAGCTCGAGCTCATCGTCGTCGCGCGGAATAACGAGCGGCTCGCGGCCCGTCGGCCTCACTTCCGCGATCACCTGCTGCGC
>JBLNBW010000032.1:0-8415 GCA_050260255.1 Rhodospirillaceae bacterium
GGATGCGCACGACTTCAGCATGGAGCTTGTTGATCGCCGGCCGCGGGCTGCCGCCGGTGACGAGCAAGCCGTACCAGTTGCTCATCGAGTAGCCCGGCACGCCGGCTTGCGCGATGGTGGGAATGTCCGGGAAAGCGGCGAAGCGCTTGTCGGTGGTGACGCCAAGCGGGCGCAGACGGCCGGACTTGATGTACGGCGCGGCCGACAACGCATTCATGAAATAGATCGGTATCTGCCCGGCGAGCACGTCGACCGTCGCAGGACCCGCCCCTTTGTACGGGATGTGCGTCGCCTTCGTGCCCGTCATCAGCTTGAAGAGCTCGGTGGCGATGTGCGGCGGCGAGCCGTTGCCGGAGCTGCCGTAATTCGTGTCGGGATTCGCCTTGAGGAACGCGATCAGCTCCTTCACGCTCTTCGGCGGAAACGACGGATGCACGACCAGTATCAGCGGACTCGCGGCAAGCTCGCTCACCGGCGAGAGGTCCTTCAGGCTGTCGAACGGCAGATTCTTGTAGATGCTCGGATTCACCGCGAAGCCGCTCGGCACGACGAGCAAGGTGTGTCCGTCGGGCTGCGCTTTCGCCGCCATCGCCGCCCCTATCGTGCCGTTCGCACCGCCGCGGTTGTCCACGATGACCGGCACACCCCACGCTTCGTTCAACTTCTGCGCGATCGCGCGCGCGAGGATGTCGGTGCCGCCGCCCGGTGGAAACGGCACGACCACGCGCATCGGGCCAGTCGGATAGTTTTGCGCGGCGGCTCCGCCGGCGCACAGGAAAAGCGGCAACGCAGCCGCCGCAAGCAGTCGCTTGAAATGAGACATGTCGAACCCTGATTCGTGAATTAAGCGATCGGTGCGCTTCGCACCGTCATTCGTTGCGCACACCCGCTGCGCGCACTACCTTGCCCCACTTCTCGTAATCTTCCTTGAGATAGCGGGCGTGGTCTTCCGGCGTGCCGCCGGCCGGCTCGACGGCATCGGGCGCGAAGCGCTTCTTGATGTCGTCGGTACGCAGGATCTTGTTGAGCTCGGCGTTGAGCTTGGTAACGATCGCGGCGGGCAGGCCGGCCGGGCCGTACGCGCCCCACCATTGCGTCGATTCGAAACCGGGCAACGCGGCCTCCGCTACCGTCGGCAGCTCGGGCGCGATGCTCACGCGCTTCGCGCTCGTCACCGCCATCGCACGCAGCTTCCCCGAGCGCGCCTGCGCGGCAATGCTCGGATACGCCGCGAACAACACCGATACCTGGCCCGCGATCGTATCGATCACGGCCGGCGCGGCGCCCTTGTACGGCACGTGCAGCATCTTGATGCCGGCGCGCTGCATGAAGAGCTCGCCGGTGAGATGGCTCAACGTTCCGGTGCCGTTCGAGCCGTACCCGAGTGCGCCGGGCTTCGAGCGCGCCACGGCGATCAATTCCTTCACGGTGCGTGCAGGCACCGACGGATGCACGACGAGAACGTTGGGCGAATAGCCGATCAAGCCGATCGGCGCGAAGCTCTTCAACGGATCGTAGGTCGCCTTCGCCATGATGTGCGGATTTATCGACATGGCGCTCGACGAGGCGAGCAGCAGCGTATAGCCATCCGGTGCGGCACGCGCGACGAATTCCGCACCGATCGCACCGCCCGCGCCGGCACGGTTGTCCACGATGAACTGCACGCCGAACGACTCGGAGAGCTTTTGTGCTACATGGCGCGCGACGATGTCGGCTGCGCCGCCGGGCGGAAACGGAACGATCGCCCGCACCGGTTTTTCAGGATAGTTCTGGGCTGCGGCAGGAGACGCGGCGCCGATGGCGCATGCGACAAGGGCCGCACGCAGCGGTGCCGAGCTGAGTTTTTTCATGTTCGCTCCTCGTTCGCGCAACGGTCGGTGTGCGCGCAGAGCGCGATTATAGACGTGCGGTCACCGCAGCGCCGGTGCGTTCTCGCGTTGTGGACTGATCAGCGAGCGCATCCGCGCGGCGAACTCGGTGTTGTCCATGTAACCGCGGAAACGCTCGGCGCCGGGGCCGAGCGCGCCCACCACCGCCGGTTCGGTGGTGTGCCCGGTGGTCCCCCAGTAGATTGCGGTCTGGCGCGACACCATGCGCGAAAGCGCGCTTTGCGTGGTGTAGGAGAAATTGCGCTCGAGCGCGCGCTGCTGGAGTATCGCCTCGCGCAGGTCCGCATCCAGCACGAAGCCGGGAAAGTGCTGTGCGACCACGCGGTCCACTGCGGCTGCGTCGGGCTTACGCCCGATAAGCTTCGTCGCCTTGTCGAGCGACACGTCGATGCGCGCGATCATGTCGAGATGGGCATTGGACGCGTAAAAGCGGTCACTGGCCGACATCGACTTCAAGTCCTTCAGCGCGTTGGTGATGCTCAAGCCCCCGGTCTCGTGGTCGCCCGTGATGATGATCAGCGTATCGCGGTGCTCGCGCTGGAAATCGAGGGCTATCTTCACCGCAGCGTCGAAGGCGAGCAGCTCACGGATCAACGCGGCCACGTCGTTGCGGTGCCCGCTGTTGTCCACGTTCTCGTTTTCCACGAACAGCACGAATCCCTGAGGCGAGCCCTGCGAGAGCGCGCGCAGCGCTGCAGCAGCCATGTCGGCCACGGACGGCTGCTGCGCCGGATCGCGATCGATCTCGTAGTCCATGTCTTCCGTTGCGAACAGCCCGAGCAGGCGTGGACCGCGCGCGGCCTGGAGCTCGCCGGCATTCCGCGCATAGTCGTAGCCCTTCTCGCGGAACAGCGCGATGACATCCCTGCCGTCCGAGCGCTTGCCGCCCGGTTGTGTCTTCGGCAGAAAGTAGTCGCGCCCGCCGCCCAGCAGCACGTCGGGCTCGAAGGCCAGGTATTGATCCACCAGCGACTGGTAATCGCGTCGGGATGTCGCATGCACGCTGAAAGCAGCCGGCGATGCATCGTAGACCGGCGCGGTCGACACGAGACCGGTGCGCTTGCCCGCGGCCTTTGCCGCCTCCATCAACGTCTGCACCGGCCTGCCATCGGGCAGCATGCCGACCATGTCGTTGTCCGTCTTCTGCCCCGAAGACATCGCAGTGGCCGCCGCTGCCGAGTCGGTGACGAGCGCATCGGCCGGCGCCGTCGACATGAGGCCGAGAGCGCCCTCGCGCATGACCACATCGGTGGCGAGGAACGGCGCGTTGCGCATATAGCGGCTCACATAGCGGCCGAAATCCCACTGTGTGGCTGCCGCGCCGTCGGCGAACAGGATGATGACATTGCGCGGCGCGGATCCGCTCGAGGAGTCCATTGCACCGGGAACGTGCGTGCATGCTGCAAGCGAGACGAACGCGACCCACAGCAGGGCTTTGAAGCATGCATAGGCGTGGTGATACGGATTTCGCATCGAGCGGTTCGTCATAATGTGTAACCCCGTGTGGCGACGGGCTAGCGTATCACGGCCGTCAATCCGCGCGCCGGTCGAGGAGCCGCTCCGTCATGCGCAGAACGTTCGGCAGCCGCGGCGGCGCAAGCGCAAGGCCGATGACTACGCCGGCCGCGTCCGCAGCCATGTCCCACGGATCGAATGTGCGATAGCCGGTCCAGCGCTGGACGAACTCGAGCGCTATGCCCAGCGCGACGAGACCCGCAACAGTGATCCAGCGCGCGCGACGTTCGTAGGCTTGTGCGAACCAGAGCATCACCGTGCCGTACGCCAGCATGTGGCCGTACTTGTCGCCTTCATCGATCGGGATCTCGAGCGGCCTGGGCGTGACCGAGAGATGGATCACCACGGCCACCAGCAGCCATGCGACGACCAGCCACGCGGCGCGCAACCCGGAAGCCGGTTCTCTCATGACGGCACGGCTCGCGCCATTGCTATACTGCCGGCTTCACGACGACAGCGAAGGAGATCAGCATGACCTCTCGTATCGAGCAGCGCATCACCCAGCTCGGCATACAGCTTCCCGGCCCCGGCGCACCGGGCGGCAACTACGTGCCTTTCGTGCAAATCGGCAACCTCGTCTACATGGCCGGACAGGTGTGCCGTTCCGAAGGCAAGATGGTTTATGTGGGCAAGGTCGGCCGCGACCTCTCCGTCGAGGAAGGTCAGAAGGCCGCGCGGCTCTGCGCATTGAACCTGCTCGCGCAGCTCAAGGTCGCATGCGACGGCGATCTCGACCGCGTCGTGCGCTGCGTGCGCATGGGAGGCTTCGTCAACTGCGCGCCCGACTTCACGGAGCAGCCGAAGGTGATCAACGGAGCATCGGATCTGATGGTCGAGATCTTCGCCGATGCCGGCAAGCACGCGCGCACCGCGGTCGGCGTCGCGGCGCTGCCGATGGATTCCGCTGTCGAAGTGGAAGCGATTTTTCAACTGCGTGACTAGAACTCAAAAATGCCCCGCAAACCATAGACAGGATTTACACGATTTACAGGATTTACAGGATTCAGGCGAAAAGCTCGACGTTCCTATCTTGTTAAATCCTGTCCATTTCTTTGTAGTGGTTTGCCGCTCGCGAGTGCGAGTCGATCCATTCACCATTCACGATTCACGCCCGTCGATCACTCGCGAATCTCCCGCGTGATCGCCTTCGAATTGCCGAAGCACGGCACGTAGACCGAGTGCGTGCCCGGCCCGCCGGCGACCATCACCATGATGTCTTCCGGTCGATGCGCGATGGTGAGCAGCGTGTCGGGCTTGATCTCCCCGAGCTCCGGTCCGCGCGATTCCTGTGCGCGCAGCAAGTCCTTCACGCTCATCATGCTCGCCGGCATCTTGGTGAGCTCCCAGAGTTTCGCCTTCACCTGCGCCTTGCTGTAGCCGCCGCGCGCGAGGATCTCGGCGTGCTCCGGCCCGATCATGAGCCATGGCTCGCCGCCGTGGCAGTACTCGTTACTCGGCGGATGGATCATCGTGTCGGCAATCACGCGCAGCAGCTCGTCGGCGTCCTTGGAATGCGTGTTCATGTTCATCGTGCCTTCGGCGCCGACCACCGTCACGGTGCTCGCTTCGCGCGCGAAGCCCCGCTCGACGTGCAGCGGCTCCCACGGATTGCCCGCCTCGTTCTCGCCGCAGCAGAAAGTGAACTTGCCCGGCTGGCCCTGGGTGGCGCGATCCATCTCCCCCGGCAGCGCGCCGCCGACATTCTGCAGAATGAGGCGCAATGCGCGCCCTATCGTTCCGTTCGCCCATGCGCCCTGACCGATGCAGTTGTAGGTCGCGTTGACGCCAAGGCGCTCAACCGCCGGCCCGTTGACGATCACCCACACCGCGACGGGATTCGTGGTCGCCTGGATGGCCTGCAGATTGAACTCGGGATCGGCAACTGCCTCTGTCGCGGCGATCAGCGTGGGAAGATACTCGGGATCGCAGCCCGCCATCACGGCATTGATCGCGATGCGCTCTACCGTGGCCGCGCCGAAGCCCGGCGCTACGTACGCCACGACATCGTGTTGTGCCCGCGTGGTGTGCTCGAGCATGCGCTCGACGCGCTCGGCAGTCGGCGGAACGATAGGCAAGCCGTCGCTCCAGCGCCGCTCGCGATAGAGCCGGTTGATCGCGTCGAGGTCGTCCGGCGCCTCGATGCGCGCGGCGCGATCGGGTCCCGCAGTCATATCGTTCATCTCCCGCCCTCGATAATGAGCCGTGCGATGTCGTCGACGCATTTCGTCGCGATATCGCGGATTTCGTCGCGCTTTCGCAAGCCGAATGGATGCGGCACGACGGCGATGGGAAGACCCGCGCCACCGAGCGCCGCGGCCTGCGCGCGCCCGAGCGTCACGAATGCTGTCGAGCACACGGTGAGCCCCGCGCGTCCGCGCTTCGTTACTTCAACACTGTCGTGGATACTCCACGACGTGCACGACCCTCAGTCGCCGGAGCCGGTGATGACGAGATCGCACTCACGTGTGAGCTCGTCCATCACTTCGGTCGGCGCCGGCACCGAAGCCGAGCGCTTGCGCCGCTTGATGACGCGCGCCACGCCGTACCTGGCAGTCAGGAGCTCGGCGAGGTCGTCGACGAGGAAATTGAAATTGGGCTTCGCGTTGTCGATGAACCCGACCACCGCGCCTTTCAGGCTCTTCAGCTCCCGCTGCGCAGCAGGTGTCGCCGGCGCCTCGCGCCGCGGCGCAGTGGGATCGAACAGTGTCAACGTCGTCACTTCGTTTCTCCATTTCACAGTTAGGTGTGAGGTGTGAGGAGAAAAACCGGCGGCAAGCCGCCGCAGCACACTCCCTACCGCTTACCCCTCACGCCTCACCGGCCAACGTCAGTTGGCCGTTATGTTCGCCGCCCGGATCACCTTGGTCCAGCGCGCGATCTCGGCCTGGATGAACTTCTGCAGCTCCGCGGGGCTGTTCCCCACCGGATCGGCACCTTGCTTGGCAAGCTGATCGGCCACGTCGGACGCCTTCAGCGCGCGCACGGTTTCGTCGTGCACGCGCTTGATGATGGCATTCGGCGTGCCGGCGGGCGCGAGCAGCGCGTACCACAGCGTCGACTCGTAACCCGGCAGCGTCTCCGCCACCGTCGGGATGTCGGGATACGAGCGCGAGCGGGTGCGGCTCGTCATCGCGAGCGCTTTCAGGCGTCCCGCCTTGACGTGCGGCATGGCGGGCAGCGGGCTCGTGCAGATCAACTGCAGCTGGCCGCCGATCAAGTCGGTGAGCGCGGGGCCGGCGCCTTTGTACGGCACGTGCACCATGTCGGTCTGGGTCATCCATTTCAGGAGCTCCACCGAAAGATGACCGCCCGTACCGGGACCCGACGAACCGTAGGTGATCTGACCGGGCTTCGCTTTCGCGTACGCGACGAGATCCTTGATGTTCGTCACGCCGAGCGACGGATGCGCGACGAACACGAGCGGCGATTCCGCAACCAGCGTGATCGGCGCGAAGTCCTTCACCGTGTCGTACGGGAGGTTGTTGCGCAATCCCGGATTGATGCCGTGCGTCGCGCTCGCAAGAAACAGCGTGTAGCCGTCCGGCTCCGACTTTGCCGCGAGCTGGGTCGCGATAAGCTGCCCGCCACCGCCGCGATTGTCGACCACCACCTGCTGGCCGAGGTACTCCGTCAGCTTCGCGCTCAGCATGCGGCCGACGATGTCGCCGGCGCCGCCGGGCGGATAAGGCACGATCATGCGAATCGCACGCTGCGGATAGGCATCCGCCGCGACGGCCGCCGACACGCCGAACGCGCACAGGGCCGCAGCCGCCCACACTTGCCGCCATTTTTTTTGCTTCATTCCCATTTCCTTTTCGCTGTTCAGTGCGCCGTCATCTGTTGGCCGATGCGCGGCGCCTCGTTCCGCTCCTGCGCCTTCCCCCTCACGGTTTTCTGAATTTCAGCACGAACTCGTCGACGCGCACTTTCGACTGGAACACGCGTCCGTCACGCGGATCCTCCGGGTTGCGAAGAAGGCCGCCCTCGCCCACGAGCTGAAATCCGGCCGCTTCGACTTCGCGCCGCACGACGGCCTCGTCGATGCGATGCAAGGTATTGGTGACGGCCGTGCCTGCGCCCGGAGCCGCCGAATGATCGGCGACGACGAACAGGCCGCCGGACTTCAGCGCTTCATAAATGCGCTTGTTCATTTGCGTGCGGTCCACGCCGCTCATGTTCGCGATGTCGTGATAGAAGAAGAACAGCGTCACGAGATCGAGATCCTTGACGCCCGGCGGCACCGGATCGCCGTAATCGCGCACCACGCGCATGACGTTCTTCATCGGATTGTTCTGCAGCCGCTTCTCGTAGCGGTCGCGCACGCGGTCCACCGTCGCCTGGGAATCCTGCGCATAGACCACGCCCGTCGGTCCGACGACGCGCGATAAGAGCTCGGTCGTGTAGCCGGCACCGGAATTCACATCGAGCACTTTCATGCCCGGGCGCACGCCGGTGTAGGCGAGCAGCTTCACCGGATCGCGGCGCTTGTCGATGTCGCGGTCCGTCGCAAGACGGTCAGGCGCCGCAACGATCGCCGCGTAATCCGGCGCCGACGCAGTAGGCGTCGCGCAGCCTGCGAGAACCAGCAATGCAAGTATTGCCGCGCGTAACGCGCTTCCACGAGAACAGGGTTTCATGCGCACCTCCTCCGTGATTATTCCGCCTTCATACCCGCTGCCTGCACCACGCGCGACCAGCGCCCGTGCTCCGCTTTCATGAAGCGCGCGAGCTCATCGGGACTCGTCGGATTCGGCTCGGAGCCCTGCGCCGCAAGAGATTGCGCGAGGTCCGGATTCTTCAATGCGGCAGCGACCGCCTGATTGAGCTTCGCGACGATAGGGCGCGGCGTTCCCGTCGGGGCAAAGAGGCCATACCACGTCGCGTATTCATAGCCGGGCACGCCCGACTCGGCCACCGTCGGCACCTCCGGCATCGCGCGCGAGCGGTGCGCGCTGCCAACTGCAAGCGCCTTCAGGCGTGACGCTTTCACCTGTGGCAGCACCGAAGGAAT
>JBLNBW010000033.1:0-18513 GCA_050260255.1 Rhodospirillaceae bacterium
GGGCCCGGCGGGGGGTTTGTTGGGGGGGGGGGGGGGGGGGGGGCCCCCCCCCCCCCGCCGCTTCATACCATGCGCGCAAAAAACAATCGCGTGGGTCATGTCGTCATAAGGACGCGGCAGCTCGGCGCTCCACCGCTATTTCGCCGGCGTGTGCGCGCACGTCGCCGCGGAGCCGCCATGCAGTGCCCCGTATTCCGGCGTCCTGATCCCCACAGCGTAAGCGACGCGAGATTGAATCCCCGGTCGTAATTCGGGTTTTCCCTAATAGTGACTGCGCCAGTCCGCATCTAAGCTGTTTTGTATTGTGAGAGGAGGAATCGCCGCCCCCCTTTCGAGGCGCGCACGCATCCAGACCATGACGGCCCACGAGTCCCGCATGCTGGGTATCGCCGTCGCGGCTGCCGCTGCGTTGGTCGTTTTCCATCTTGCGCCGTCGGCCACGCCGCGAGACGACGACAGCAGCGCGGCACAACGCGCGACCCGCGAGCATGAGCTGCAGGAAGCCGTTCGCCAGGCGCGCGCCCGCCTCGAGCGCGGCGCGTACGTGCACACGCGCAAACGCATTTCGGACACCGAAGAAGTGCAAGTGCTGATCGTCCCGGAAGCGCGCGCGGATGCGCTGGATACGCGGTGCATCATCTATACCAACAGCGAATTGAAAACATCGTCCATCACTTGCAACGGACCCACCTGGCATAACGCCGGCGGCGCGTCGTAACGGCGGCGCGACCGTACACCGCTTTTTCGCAACTCACTTACTCAGATGATCAATCGTTACATCGGGTGGGCCGACGCCCTCAGCACGTTTGTCGGAAAAGCGTCGTCGTGGCTGGTCGGCATTTTGATGCTGCTCGTCTGCGTCGAGGTCGTGAAACGCTATCTGCTCAATGCGCCGACGTCGGAAGTGTTCGACATATCGAGCATGCTGTACGGCGCATGTTTCATGCTGTGCGGCGCCTATGCTCTCGCGCAGAACGCTCACGTGCGCGGTGACTTTCTCTACGGCAGCTTCCGGCCGCGCACGCAAGCCGCGCTCGACCTCGCGCTGTACTTCATGTTCTTTCTTCCCGGCATCCTGGCGCTATGTGTCTCCGGCTGGGACTTCGCGCGCGAGTCGTGGGTGATCGGCGAGCATTCGAATACGACGGCGAACGGACCGCCCGTCTATCACTTCAAGACGCTCATACCGATTGCGGGCGTGCTGGTGCTGCTGCAGGGAAGCGCGGAGATCATGCGCTGCATCATCTGCCTGAAGACCGGCGAATGGCCGGGCCGGTTGGCGGACGCGGAGGAGATCGACGTCGTCGAGCAGCAGCTCGCCGCGAGCACGTACGTCGACGAAGAGGCGCGCCGTGAAGCAATGCTCAGCATGGAAGCGATCGACGAGGCTGCGCACAAGCGCGAACGGGGGAACGGCGATGAGTAACGCAGCACTCGGCCTCACCATGCTGGGGCTCATCGTGGTCGTGATCATGATGGGCTTCCCAACCGCGTTCACGCTGATGGGCTTGGGCATGCTCTTCGGCTACATAGCGTTCCACGTGCCCGGCCAGCCGCTCCTCGACAACCAGATCTTCGATCTCATGGTGCAGCGGACGTACGGCGCCATGCTGAACGACACCTTGCTGTCCATACCGCTGTTCGTGCTGATGGGCTACGTCATGGAGCGAGCGGCGCTGGTGGACAAGATGTTCTACAGCATACAGCTCGCATTCCGACGGCTGCCCGCATCGCTCGCTGTCGCCACGCTCTTCGTGTGCACGTTTTGGGGCATCGCGAGCGGCTTGGTCGGCGCGGTGGTGGTATTGATGGGCGTGATCGCGCTGCGTCCCATGCTGAAAGCCGGCTACGACACGCGGCTTGCATCCGGGGTGATCGCAGCCGGTGGAACGCTGGGTATCCTCATCCCGCCGTCGGTGATGATCATCGTCTATGCCGCCGTCGCGGGGCAGTCGGTGGTGCGCCTCTACGCCTCCGCAATGCTGCCCGGCTTCTTCCTGGCCTTCCTGTATCTGGTGTACATCGTGAGCTGGGCACTGATCGATCGCAAGGTCGCGCCCCCCATACCGGAGAGCGAGCTGCACGTGCCGGTTCCGGGGTGGGTGAGAGCACTCGCGCAGGAATACTCGTCCAACCTGCTCGCGGCACTATTGCGCGCGGCGGTCGCTCCTGCGCGGGTCCTGCGCGAGCGCAGCGACGGGGTACGCATCACGTATCGCACGCTGCTCTTCAACATCGGCGTTGTGCTGGCGCCCGCCCTGCTGGCGGCCGCCACGCTCGGCGGCACGTGGTGGTACGTCGTCGTGCACCGCGCCGACACGGCGCTGGTCGTGACGACTGCCTCATCGCCGACGCCGACCGCAGACAACGCACACGAAGAGTTGCAGGACGCCGCGCAGCTGAAACCGCTTTCCGAAGCTGATCAGACGGAAGAGGCCGCGCCGAGCACGGGAGGGCTGGAGCAGCTGGGCAATCCCGATGCGAAGCTGCCCGCCGCGCCCGGCGACGCGGGTCCGCCGGACATCTTCTATATCGGATTCTGGCTCTCGGTGGCGCTGTGCACGCTGCTGCTCCTCTACTACTACGGCAGGCTCAACGCCGAGCGCTTCGTGATATTGAAGCTCCTCACCGAATCAGTGATGCCGCTCGGGATACTGACAGTCGTCGTCCTTGCCGTCATTCTGTTCGGTATCACGACGGCAACGGAGTCGGCGGCGGTGGGCGCAGCGGGCGCGTTTCTGCTCGCGTGGCATGCGAAGACGCTCACGTGGCAGCGCGTGAAGGAAGCGATGTTTCTCACCGCGAAGACGACGGCAATGGTGTGCTGGCTGTTCGTCGGGTCGGCCCTGTTCTCCGCGGTGTTCGCGCTGCTGGGCGGCCAAGCGCTCCTCGAGCAGTGGGTGCTCTCGCTCAACATGACGCCAGTGCAGTTCATGCTCCTGTCGCAGGCCATTATCTTCCTGCTCGGCTGGCCGCTGGAATGGACGGAAATCATCGTGATCTTCGTGCCCATCTTCCTGCCGATGCTCGCGCACTTCCACATCGATCCCGTGCTGTGGGGAACGCTCGTGTTCGTCAATCTGCAGGCGGCTTTCCTGTCGCCCCCGGTGGCGATGTCGGCGTTCTACCTGAAAGGCGTCGCGCCCCGGCACGTGACACTCAATCAGATCTTCGCCGGAATGATGCCGTACATGTTCATCGTCATCGTTTGCATGGTGCTGATGTATCTGTGGCCGGGCATGACGCTTTGGCTGCCGAATTACCTCTACGGCAACTGATCGTGCACTGGACGATGCGCACTGTCGGCAATGCGCTGGCTATCCTGTGGCTCACGCTCGTCGTCTTCGGTCTGCTGCGGCCGCGAGGCGGGCGCAGGCAGGCGCCGCATGATGGCACGGGTCTGGTGATGTGGGGATCGTACCTCGTCGGCGTGCTGGCGTTGAATGTACACGCCTCGCCGTTCGGCACGGCGCATCCGCTGATTCAAAGCGCAGGCATCGCGGTGGCGGCGACCGCCGTGTTCGCGCGCGGTGTGACTCGGGCATGGGCGGCGCCACACGACCATGCGCGCCGGTGCCACTTGATGCCGGCATGCATGGCCGCATTCTGCATCGGCATCACCGCCGCGTCGGGCAATCTGATTGCACTCGCGACCGTGGTGGTTGCAACCGCCGCCGCCACGGTTGTGGCGTTGTCCGGCGCGCCACGTCGCGACTGGGACGCCGGCTCGCGCTAGGCGCTTCGCGTCAGCCTTCGTCCTGGGCCTCGGCGCCTGCAGCCGCGCGCACGAGCCGATCGCGCACGGCGATCCAGCTTGCCTCCAGCGGCGGCTCTTCGACGAGCAGCGCATCGCACTCCGCTTCATCGACAGACCTCAGATTGGCGTAGAGATCATGCCCGTACTCGACCGGATCGGTCGGCGCAGCGATCCACGTGATGCCCGCGATGACGGGCTGGAGCGCGGAGCGCGCGAGTACGGCCACACGCTTGCCCTGCCGGGTGAGGCTCGCGGCGAGCTCGATGAGAAGATCGGGCTCCATCAGCATGACCGGCGTTTGCGGTGCGTAATGCTTGGCGAGCGTACCCGGCGCGCGCGGCGCCTGCGCGTCCGGTGCGACGAGCGGTCGCCGCAGCACCGCTTCCACCTGTGACGCCGTGATGTGCCCGGGGCGCAGCAATGCCGGCGCATCGCGCGAAAGATCGATGATGGTCGACTCGATCCCGACATCGCACGGGCCGCCGTCGAGCACGCATTCGACGGCCGAGCCGAACTCCTGGCGAACGTGCTCGGCGGTCGTCGCCGACACGCGTCCGTAGCGATTCGCCGATGGCGCCGCCACGCCGCCGCCGAAGCCACGCAACAGGGCGAGCGCGACAGGATGCGAGGGCACGCGCACAGCAACCGTGTCCTGGCTGCCGGTGACGGCATCGAGGACGGCGTCGCCCCGCTTCAGGATCAGCGTAAGCGGTCCGGGCCAGAAGGCCTTCGCCAGGTCGTGCGCCGAGTGCGGGATATCGCGCGCCCACAGCCCAAGCTGCACCGCATCGGCCATATGCACGATGACGGGATGATTCGAAGGACGGCCTTTCGCCGCGTAGATCCTCGCGACTGCCTCGGGATTCGATGCATCGGCGCCCAGCCCGTACACCGTCTCGGTGGGAAACGCGACGAGACCCCCTTCCTTGAGGGTCGCAACGGCATGCACGAGATCCTGATCAGTCACCACGGTAAGAGCGCTTCAACGCAAAGACGGAAAGAAAAGAGCAAAAGCGTTGCCGAAAAGGCGCACGCGCGTGCGAGCGTGCATCGGTCGCCTTGCTGTGCAAGGTTCGTTTCCCGCAGCGCGGCCTGCGCCGTCACTTGCCTTTGAGCATGCGCAGCGCCTCGCGGTACTTGTCCGACGTCTTCGCAAGCACGTCCGGCGGCAGCGCCGGCGCGGGCGCCTTCTTGTTCCACGGCTGCGTCTCGAGCCAGTCGCGCACGAACTGCTTGTCGAACGACGGCGGACTGATGCCGGTCTTGTACTCGGAGGCCGGCCAGAAGCGCGAGGAATCCGGGGTGAGCGCTTCGTCGATCAGCACCACGTTGCCCTGCGCATCCGTGCCGAACTCGAACTTGGTGTCCGCGATGATGATGCCGCGCGAGCGCGCGTACTCGGCGGCTTCGCGATAGAGCGCGAGGGAGAGATCGCGCACCTGCGCCGCGTAGCGCGCGCCGATGGTGCGCTCGACTTCCTCGAACGTGATGTTCTCGTCGTGCTGTCCCGCCGGCGCTTTCGACGCGGGCGTGAAGATCGGCTCGGGCAGCTGTTCGGCCTGCTTGAGGCCCGGCGGCAGCTTGATGCCGCAAATGGCGCCGGTCTGTTGGTAATCGGACCAGCCCGAGCCGATGATGTAGCCGCGCACAACGGCTTCGACCAGCAGCGGCTTGAGCTTCTTCACCACCATGGAACGCCCGGCGATCTGCGGGCGCTCTTCCGCTGCCACAACGCTCTCCGGCGCAATGCCGGTGAGATGGTTGGGCACGATGTGCTTTAACTTGTCGAACCAGAAGAGCGACAGCTCGGTCAGCACCTCGCCCTTGTGCGGGATCGGTGTGGGCAGGATGACGTCGAAAGCCGACAGGCGGTCGGTCTGGACGATGAGGAGCTTGTCGTCGCCGACGGCATAAATGTCCCGCACTTTTCCACGATGAAGGAAAGGCAGGCTTTTGAGGTCGGACTTGAGCAGCGGTGTGGTCATGAATTCATCCGTGTTCAGATGCGGTCGGATCCGGAGGTCAGCGCCGCCTGCACTTCCAAGGCACGCTCGAGCGCGTCGTCGGCCGTGTCGGCAAGCACCGTGTAGTGGCCCATTTTGCGCCCGGGCCGAGCCTCGTGCTTGCCGTATAGATGCAGCTTGCCTCCCGGTGCGGCGAAAACCCGGTCCCACGCCGGCGTGCCGTGCTGCCATACGTCGCCCAGCAGATTCACCATGACGACGGGCGACAGCAGGCGGGTGTCGCCGAGCGGCAAGCCGCACAGCGTGCGCACCTGCTGCTCGAATTGGGACGTCGCACAGGCATCGATGGTGTAGTGGCCGCTGTTGTGGGGGCGCGGCGCAATCTCGTTCGCGAGCAGGACGCCGTCGGCGGTGACGAAAAATTCGACGGCGAGCACGCCGCAGTAGTCGAGCTTCTCGGCCACGCCGGCAGCCGCGCGTTCCGCCCCGCGCGCGATTTCGGCGCTCACGCGGGCCGGCACGACACTCACGTCGAGTATGCCGTTGCGATGCCGGTTCTCGGTCACCGGAAACGTGCGCGTCTCGCCGTCCGCGCCGCGCGCGACCACCACCGACACTTCCGAGCGCAGCTCGATCATGCGCTCCAGCACGCAGGTCTCCGAGCCCAGCGCGACGAATGCCGCGCGCGCTTCGGCCGCCGTTGCCACGCGTACCTGGCCTTTGCCGTCGTAGCCGAAGCGCGCCCGCTTCAGTATGCCGGGCAAGAGCGACACATCGATATCGTCGAACTCGCTTTCGCGTTCGATCACGGCGAACGGCGCGACCGGAAAACCATGGCCGGACAGAAACCGCTTTTCGCGCACGCGATCCTGTGCGACCGCAACCGCGTCCCCGGCGGGCCGGACGGTGCAATGCGCCGCGAGCCAGCGCAGGCTGTCGGCGGGAACGTTCTCGAACTCGGTCGTCACGGCGACGCACGTATCGGCGAGAAGCTCGAGCGCCTCGCGATCCTGGTACGCGGCTTTGATGTGCACGTCGGCGATGGCACCGGCGGGCGAGAGCGGATCGGGATCGAGCACCGTCACCCGGTAGCCCATGGTGTGCGCGGCGAGCGTGAACATGCGGCCGAGCTGCCCGCCGCCCAGCATGCCGAGCATCGCATCCGGAAAGATCATCATCAGAGCCCGGGAAGCGTCATCGCCCGCACCGCGCTCTCCTGCTTCGCGCGAAACGCTTCCAGTCGTTTCGCCAGCGCGTCGTCGCTTCCTGCGAGCATCGCGATCGCAAAGAGCGCTGCATTGGCCGCGCCCGCCTCGCCGATCGCGAAGGTGGCGACCGGCACGCCCTTGGGCATTTGCACGATGGACAGCAGCGAATCGAGACCTTTCAAATGCCGTGACGGCACGGGCACGCCGAGGACCGGGACGATCGTCTTGGCAGCCAGCATGCCGGGCAGGTGAGCGGCACCGCCTGCGCCCGCGATGATGCAGCGCAATCCCCGCCCCGCGGCGTTCGCGGCATAGTCGTACAGCAGGTCCGGCGTGCGATGTGCCGATACGACTCTCGCTTCGTAGGCGACGCCGAAGTCTTCCATCTGCCGGGCCGCGTGCTGCATCACGTCCCAGTCGCTGTTGCTGCCCATTACGATGCCGACGACAGGGCTCGCCATGACGGCTCCACGAGTGTTGAAGGACGTTATTTTAACTTACCGCTCCCGCGGTCCGCCCCGCGCTCCGCATTGTGGTCCACGCATTGAGCGCCCCGCCCGCCGCTGCTAGAATCCGCCTGTTCTACAGGGCGTTCGCCCGCTCCGCTACCGTGACCACAATATGGCACGCGACGCGTCCGATGTCGCGATGCCCGCTCCCGAGGAAGAAGAATGAACATCCCCCGACTCAGTCTGTGCTTTGCGCTTGCGATCGCCGCCGCGCCGCTGTACGCCCAGAATTATCCGGCGAAGCCCGTGCGCGTCGTCGTGCCCTTCCCGCCTGGCGCCGGCGCCGACATCACGACACGCCTCGTCACGCCCAAGCTCACCGAGGCATTCGGCCAGCAGTTCGTCGTGGACAATCGCCCGGGTGCCGCCGGCCATATCGGCGGCGAAATCGTGGCGCACTCGCCTGCGGACGGTTACACGCTTCTTGCGACGCCGGCCTCCATCGTCATCAGCGCCTCGCTCTACAAGAAGCTGCCCTATAACCTGGAGCGCGATCTCGAGCCGATCGGGCTCATGGCATCCACGCCATTCATCCTGGTTGTGCATCCTTCGCTGCCGGTAAAGAGCGTGAAGGACTTCATCGCGCTGGCGAAGCAGAAGCCGGGGCAGCTGCTATTCGCCTCCACCGGCAACGGCGGCACGCCGCACCTCGCGATGGAAAGACTCATGATGCAGACCGGCGTCAAGTTGACGCACGTGCCGTACAAAGGCACGCCGCCCGCGGTCACCGACGTCATCTCCGGTCAGGTGCAGACGATGTTCGCCAATACACTGTCGGTGCTGCCGCATATCAAAAGCGGCCGGCTGCGGTCGGTTGCCATCGGCAGCTTGAAGCGCAGCGCCGCCACGCCGGACATCCCGACGTTCGACGAGTCGGGCGTGAAAGGCTTCGAGGCGATCACCTGGTTCGGCATGCTTGCGCCCACCGGCACGCCGCGCGACATCGTCAATCGGGTGAACGCGGAGATCACCAAGGCCGTGAAGAGCCCCGACGTGCAGCAGAAGCTGATCGACCAGGGCGCCGATCCGTTCACCATGACGCCGCAGGAGTTCAAGAAGTTCTTCTCCGCCGAAATCGCCCGCTGGGCAAAGGTCGTGAAAGCGGCCAACGTGACGATCGACTAGCGCACTGCTTATGGCGAATACCGACGTCACACGCATCCTAAGTGCCTTCCTCGTCCGCTCGCGCTACGAGGACATACCGGCCGCGGTGCGTCACGAAGCGAAGCGCGCGCTGCTCAACTGGCTCGGCTGCGCGATCGGCGCCTCGCGTCACGAAACCACGGACCGCATGCTGGCTGCGGTTAGCCCGTTCTCGGGACCTGCCCAAGCAACCGTGCTGGGACGTGCCGAGCGGCTCGACATCCTTCATGCCGCGCTCGTCAACGGCGTGAGCTCCCACGTGCTCGACTTCGACGACACGCATGCGCGTGCGGTGCACGTGAGCGCACCCGTAATGCCCGCCGTGCTGGCGTACGGGGAGTGGAAACAGCTCTCCGGCCAGGCCCTGATCCACGCGTTCGTGCTGGGGGTCGAGGCGGAGTGCCGCATCGGCCTTTCGGTATTTCCCGAGCACTATGATCGCGGCTGGCACATCACCGGAACCGCCGGCGTGTTCGGCGCAGCGGCCGCACTCGGCAAAGTGCTCGGCCTCGACGACAAGCGCATGGCGTATGCGCTCGGCATCGCGGCTACGCAATCGTCCGGCCTGCGCGAGATGTTCGGGACGATGTGCAAAAGCCTGCATCCGGGACGCGCTGCGCAGAACGGCCTTGCGGCAGCGCTTCTTGCCCTGCAGAGCTTCACGAGCTCGGAGCGCGCAATCGAAGCGCCGCGCGGCTTTGCGCACGTGCTGTCGACGAAGTTCGATCCCTCGGTCATCACCGACGGGCTGGGCGAGCGCTATGAGCTCGCGCAGAACATGTACAAGCCCTACGCCTGCGGCCTCGTCGTGCACGCGGCGATCGACGGCTGCATACAGTTGAAGCGCGAGCATGCGTTGCAGCCGGATCAAATCGAGGCCGTGCACATCCGCACGAGCCCGCTCGTGCCCGAGCTCACCGCGATACGCAATCCGCAAACCGGGCTCGAAGGCAAGTTCAGCATCTATCACGCGGCTGCGGTGGCGCTCGTCACCGGCATGGCCGGCGAACCGCAATTCGCGGATGCCGTGGTGTGCGATCCGCGTGTCGTCGCCGTGCGCGAGCGCGTGAGCATCGCCGCGGAGAAAGACATCCGCAAGCTCGAAGCGTATGTGACCATCACATTGCGCGACGGACGCAAGCTCGAGAAGCACGTCGAGCACGCACTCGGCACGCTGCAGCGCCCCATGAGCGATGCGGATCTCGAAGAAAAATTTCGCAGTCTGACCGCAGAGGTGCTGCCGCCCGCGCAATCCGATGCGCTGATACGCGCGTGCTGGCAGCTCGATGCGCTCGCCGACGTCGGCGTCATCGCACGCGCGGCTGCGGTCCAATAACAAGGAAAAAGAAGATGCCCTGCACGCTCAAAGCCATCGTCGCTGCAACCGCGCTCGCCGCGGCCTGCGCGCAAGCACAGTCGTACCCCAGCAAGCCGATCCGCATGGTGGTGATCTCGGCTCCCGGCGGCACCACCGATATCCTCGCGCGAGCGCTGGCCCAGCCGATGACCGAAGGGCTCGGCCAGGCGGTGGTCACCGACAACCGGCCGGGCGGCGGCGGCATACTGTCGTCCGAAATCGTCGCCCATGCGAACCCGGACGGCCACACGCTGCTTTACACGCACACGAGCTTCAGCGTGCTGCCGAGCCTGCACGCGAAGCTGCCGTACGATTCGATACGCGACTTTCAGCCTATCGGGCGCCTGGCGTTCTTCCCCGGCGTGCTGATCGTCAACAATCGGCTGCCGGTGAAAAGCGTGAAAGACCTGATCGCGATGGCCAAAGCGCAACCCGGCAAGCTCATGTACGCCGCCGGCACGACGGGCGCCACGGCGCACCTCTCGGGGGAGCTGCTGCGCAGCATGGCCAATATCGACATCGTGCATGTCCCGTACAAGGGCACCGGTGCTCAGCTCACTTCCGTCATCAGCGGCGAGACGCAGTTCACGTTCGCGTCGTTGCCGGCCGCGCTGCCGCACGTTCAGGCAAACCGCGTGCGCGCACTCGCCATCGGCAGCGCCAAGCGCTCCCCGGCGCTGCCCAATCTGCCGACGGTCGCCGAAAGCGCGCTGCCCGGCTTCGACGTGAGCGCCTGGAACGGCCTACTCGCGCCGCGCGGGACGCCGCGGGCCATCGTCGACAAGTTGAATCGCGAGATGCATCGCGTCGCGGAGCTCGCAGACGTGAAAGAACGGGCAGCCTCGCAAGGTGCCGAGCTCGCGGTAGACACGCCGGAGCAATTCGGCGCGCACATCAAGGCCGAGATCGCGAAATGGGGCAAGCTCGTGCGTGCGTCGCAGATGAAGGCCGACTAGCGTTCGCGTGAGGAGTCTGGAGTGAGGAGTGAGGGGTCAGCGGGGCTGCAGCCCTTCCAGTCACAGGTAACGAATCACGAGTCACGAAGGGATAACAATGAGTGAAGCAGGCATGCGCCCGGGCACCGAGCTTGCGGGCAAGGTGGCGCTGGTGACGGGAGGCGCGCGCAACATCGGGCGCGCCATCGCTCGATCGCTCGCCGCCGGCGGTGCGACGGTGATGGTCAACGCGAACACGTCGGTACGCGAAGCCGAAGAGACGGCCGCCATGATCACCGCGGCAGGCGGCAAGGCGAGCGTCTTCATCGCCGACGTGACGGACGCGCCGGCGGTCGCGCGCATGGTGGACGACACCATCAAGCGCTACGGCCGCATCGACATGCTGGTCAACAACGCCGCCGTGCGCGCCGAGACGCCTTTCGAGCACATCACGCTCGACGAGTGGCGCCGCGTGCTGTCCATCGTCCTCGACGGCGCCTTCATCTGCAGCCAGGCGTGCCTGCCGCATCTCAAGCGGGCGGGCGGCGGCAGCATCGTGCACATCGGCGGCCTCACCGGCCACAAGGGCGCGCTGCACCGCTCGCACGTCGTCACGGCGAAAGGCGGTCTCGCCGCGATGACGAAAGCGATGGCGCTCGATCTGGCGCAAGACGACATCACGGTGAACTGCGTCGTGCCCGGCACGGTGGACACGCAGCGCGGCCTGCCGGGTGCGCCGCCGCGCCCCGAGCATCGCACATCGCTGCCACCGATAGGGCGGCGCGGCGCATCGGAGGAAATCGCCGCCATGGTGCGGATGTTGTGCGGTCCGGATGCGCGCTACGTCACGGGACAATCCATACACGTCAACGGGGGAGGGCTGATGCCATGAGCACTGCAAAGAACAAAGGCAAGACAACCACGGTCATTTCGCCGGTGATGCAGGAAGTTGCCGCGTACATCGCGCGCGCCACGAAGAAACCGCTGCCCAAGCCCGTCCTCGAGAAGACCAAGCACCATGTGCTCGACACGATAGCGGCGATGGTATCCGGCTCGCGGCTGCCGCCCGGCAAAGCTGCGATCTCGTACATCAAGACGCGCGGCGGCACGCCGGAAGCATGCGTGCTCGGCTCGCGCATCGTCACCAGTGCCGAAAACGCCGCCCTCGCGAATGGCATGCTTGGCCATGCCGACGAAACGGACGATTCGCACGCGCCGTCGCTGTCGCACCCGGGCTGCGCGATCGTTCCCGCGGCGCTTGCGATGGCGGAGAAAGAACGCCGCGACGGCATGAGCTTTCTGCGTGCGGTCGCGCTGGGCTACGACATAGGCGCCCGTCTCAACCTGTCGCTGCATCCGTACGAATTCCGTGAAGCCGGACACTCGACCCATGCGTTCGGCCCGGTGTTCGGCTCGGCGGCCGCCGCGGGCGCGCTCGCCGGTCTCGATGCCCGGCAGGCGCGTCACCTGCTTTCGTACACTGCGCAGCAATGCTCGGGCGTGTCGTGCTGGATGCGCGACGAGGAGCACATCGAGAAGGCGTTCGACTTCGGCGGCATGCCGGCGCGCAACGGCGTTGCGGCGGCGACGATGGTCGCGCATGGGTTCTCCGCGGTGGAAGACGTGTTCTCCGGCGAGCGAAATTTCTTCGTGGCGTATGACGAGCGTCATCGCGTCGGCAAGCCGCCCGAGCCGCGGCGCCTGGCACAGGATCTCGGCAAGACTTTCGAGATCATGAATACCAACATCAAGCGCTGGTCGGTGGGCTCGCCGATACAGGCGCCGCTCGATTCGCTGATCGATCTCATCCGCGAGCACAAGATCAGGGCGGACGACGTCGAGCACGTCACCGTGCGGGTGGCGCGCCAAGGCGCGAACACGACCGACAACCGCAACATGCCCGACATCTGCATGCAGCACATGTGCGCGGTGATGCTCATCGACGGCATCGTCACGTTCGAGTCGGCGCACGACGAAAAGCGCATGAAGGACAAGCGCGTGCTCGCCGTGCGCAGCAAGGTGGAGCTGATCGGCGACGAAGCGCTGACCAAGGTGATGCCCTCGCGCCAGGGCATCGTGGACATCCGTCTCAAAGACGGCCGCACGGTGAGCAAGCATACCAAGGCGGTGCGCGGGACTTCCGACAATCCCATGACGCGCGCGGAAGTCGACGAGAAAGCGTACCACCTGCTCGCGCCCATCCTCGGCACAGGCCGCGCGCGCGGGCTGTGCGACGCCGTGTGGAATCTGGAGAAATTGCCCGACATGCGCAGCCTGCGGCCTTTGCTGCGAGCGTAGAACGCATGCCTATCTACAGGACGTAACATCATGAATTTCGAACTCACTGCCGAGCAGACCGCGTTTCGCGACGCCGTGCGCGGTTTCGCCGAGCGCCATCTGCGCAACGGCGCGCTGGAACGCGCGCACAGCGCCGATCATCCGTGGGACGTCTCGCGCCTGATGGCCGAGCAAGGCCTGCTGGGCATCACCATTCCGGAGAAGGACGGCGGCCAGGGCGGCACGCTCATGGACGCGATCCTCGCCATCGAAACCGTCGCGCAGGTCTGCCCGCGCAGCGCGGACGTGGTGCAGGCCGGCAACTTCGGCGCGATCCGGGTGCTTGCGGAGTACGGCACCGAGGACCAGAAGAAGCGGTATCTCAAGCGGCTGCTGTCCGGCGAGGGCGTAATCTGCGTGGGCATGACCGAGCCGGAGGCGGGCTCGGCCGTCACCGATCTGCGCACGACGGCCAAGCCCGACGGCGACGGCTTTCGCGTCTCCGGCGAGAAGATCTTCACCACCCACGCGCCCTACGCCGACGTGATGGTGACGTACGTGCGCTACGGCCCGGGCGTGAACGGCATCGGCTCCGTGCTGATCGATCTTAAGTCCGAGGGCGTGAAGCAGGGCAAGAAGTCGCGCTTCATGAACGGCGAAGAATGGGTCACGACCTATCTCGACAATGTGTATGTGCCGCCGGAGAACGTGCTGCTGCGCGAAGGCGGCTTCAAGAAGCAGATCGCCGGCTTCAACGTCGAACGTATCGGCAACACGGCGCGCTCCCTCGCGCTGGGCCGCTATTGCTACGAAACGGCACGTCAGTGGGCGATGCAGCGGAAGCAGTTCGGCCGCCTGCTGTGCGAATTCCAGGGCCTGCAGTGGAAGTTCGCAGACATGAAAGTGAAGCTCGAAGCAGGGCAGCTGCTCCTTTATCGCGCAGCGGCGAACGCTGATCGCGGCATGCCGTCCGCAGACGACACGGCACTCGCGAAGCTCTACTGCAATCAAGCGGGCTTCGAAGTCGCGTCGGAAGCGATGCAAATCATGGGCGGCATGGGTTACACCGAAGAGACGCTGGTCGAGTGGTGCTTCCGCAAGTGCCGCGGCTGGATGATCGCCGGCGGCTCGCTGGAAATCCTGCGTAACCGCATCGCCGAGGGCGTGTTCGAGCGGACGTTCTCGCAGCGTCCGCCGAAGGTTTGAAAGCGAATAACAGCTTTACCGCGAAGGGCACAAAGGACGCTAAGTAAAGCCTCAACACGAAGACAACAGGCCGGGTAGTTGCCCGTAGATCGCCGGCCTGTTGGGCGAACACTGACCTTTAGGTTATGTGGAAGCCAACGCAAAGGACGCGAAGGATTTAACGTAAACGTGCGCGAACGGATGGACCTCTGGATAAATGTCGAGGCGCGAAGAAACTGAGTCATTTCTACTTCTATGCCTTCGCGTCCTTAGCGTCCTTGGCGGTACAGCTTTCATGTGTTTGGTGGTGAGCTTCCACGATTGAGATTGTGAATTGACATGTCGAATAAACGCATAGCCCAAGCCCTCTTCGAGCCGCGCTCCATCGCCTTGATCGGCGCATCGGGCGACGAGCGCAAGAACACCTCGCGCCCGCAGCGCTTTCTGCGCAAGCACGGCTACACCGGCCGCATCATCCCGATCAACCCCGGCCGCGACGAGATCGCCGGCGAGCGCGCCTATCCGAACCTGCAAGCGGTGCCCGAAGAGATCGATCACGCCTTCATCATGGTGCCGCGCGATGCCGTGGCAGCCGCGCTGGAGCAGTGCGTCGCCCGCAAGGTACCGGTGGCCACGGTGTACAGCGACGGCTTCGCGGAGACGGGCGGCGAAGGGCGGAAGCTCCAGGAGCAGCTCGTCGCCATCGCGAAGAGCGGCAACGTGCGGCTCGTCGGCCCTAACTGCATCGGCCTGCTGAGCACGCAGACGCATTGCATACTCACCGTCAATGCGGTGCTGGAAAAACTGCAGGTCACGCCCGGCCCGCTCGCCATCGTCTCGCAAAGCGGCAGCATGATGGGCGGACTCATGTCGCGCGGCCTGGGCCGCGGGGTGGGCTTCTCCAAGCTCATCTCTGTCGGCAACGAGGCGGACATCTCGGTGGGTGAGCTCACCGACATGCTGGTGGACGACCCGCATACCGGAGCCATTCTGCTTTTCATGGAAACGATACGCGACGCCGACAAGCTGGGCCGTGCGGCGCTGCGCGCGCAGGCCGCAGGCAAACCGGTCATCGTGTACAAGCTCGGCCGCTCGGAAGTGGGGCAGGACCTCGCCGCGTCGCACACCGGCGCACTCGCCGGCGGCGACGAAATGGCCGAAGCGTTCTTCCGCGCGCACGGCATGCTGCGCGTGGACACGCTGGAGACGCTGTTCGAGCTGCCCGCACTCCTCATGGGGCGCAAACCGGTCAGGCGCCATCGCGTCGCGGTGATGACCACTACCGGCGGCGGCGCTGCAGCCGTCGTCGATCGTCTCGGCACGCTGGGCGTCGAAGTCGTGGGCCCGACCGATGAGGTCGTGAACGCGCTTGCCGCGCAGAAAATCGCCATCAGTAAGGCGCGGCTCACCGATCTCACGCTCGCCGGCGCAAAGAAGGAGATCTACAGCGCGGTGCTCAACGCCTTGCTCGCATCGGACCACTGTGACCTCGTGCTCGCCGTGGCAGGCAGCTCCGCGCAATTTCAGCCCGAGATCGCGATCGAGCCGATGGTCGAGGCCGACAAGCGAGGCAAGCCGCTCGCGGTGTTTCTCGCACCGCATGCCGAAGCGTCGCTCAAGCTGCTCGCTCAGCACAACATCGCCGGGTTTCGCACGCCCGAAGCATGCGCCGACGCGATCCGGGCATGGCGCGACTGGGCGCCGGCGCTCGAGAAGCCGGGCCCCGACGCCAAGCGGCTCGCCGCAGTCGGTGAAGTACTGGGCGCGGTGAAGCAGCCGCAGCTCAACGAGTACGACGCGTGCCGTGCCTATGCCGCCCTCGGCGTGCCGGTGGCCGCAACGCAAATCATCCGCACCCCGGGCGACGCGGTGAGCATCGACTTCCCGGTCGTCGCCAAGATTCTCTCGCCCGACATCGCCCACAAGACGGACGCGGGCGGAGTTGCGCTCAACATAGAGAACGTGCAAGCACTGCGGCAGGCCGGCGAAGAGATATTCAAGCGCGTCAAAGCGAAGCACCCGCAGGCGCGCCTGGACGGCATCCTCGTGCAGAAGATGGAAAAGGGCCTGGCGGAAGTCATCGTCGGTTACAAGCACGATCCGCAGGTGGGGCCGGTAGTGCTGCTCGGCATCGGCGGCGTGCTCGCGGAAATCTACAAGGACATCGCGATCCGTCTCGCGCCGGTCAGCACAGCCGAAGCCGAACGCATGATCGACGAAGTGAAAGGCCTCGCCACCATACGCGGCTATCGCGGGCTGCCGCGCGGCGACCGCAAGGCGCTCGCCGAAGCCATCGCGGCGTGCTCGCAGCTTGCCCACGTGGCGGGCATTGCCGAAGCGGAGATCAATCCGCTGCTGGTCAAGCCGGAGGGCCAGGGCGTCGTCGCCGTCGACGGCCTGATTGTGAAAGAACGGTGATTGGTTAATGAGTGAATAGTGATCGCAGCGCGCGACGCGCGCTAAAAAACCACTCACTACTCACCACTTACCATTCACGCCATTGAAGGAGAGAGAAATGTTGCTCGCCAAAATCGCCGATTACGCCATTCGTGAGCAGACGTCCAGGATCCATCCCGACGTCATCCATCACGCCAAGCGCGCCGTTATCGACTGGTACGCCTCGCTGCTGCCCGGCAGTCGGGTCGCACCGGCAACGCTGCTCGAACAAGCCTTCGCCGAAGATCTCGACCGCGGCCGTGCACGGCTCGGTTCCGGTCGCCGCGCGACGCAGCGGGCGGCCGCGCTCATCAATGGCGCCGCGTCGCATTCCGTCGAGTTCGACGATATTTACCGCGATGCCGGCTATCACCCGGGCAGCCCGATCATTTCGGCGGCGCTGGCCGCCGCGCAGGCGCATGGCGCGAGCGGAGAAGCGTTCCTGCGCGGCGTCGTCGTCGGCTACGAGACGTCGACCCGCATCGGTGAAGCGGTCATGCCTTCCCATTACAAGTTCTGGCACATCACCGGCACGGTCGGAACACTGGGGGCTGCAGCGGCCGCCGCAACGGTCATGGGCTGCAATCGCGAGCAATTCATGCACGCGCTCGCCACGGCAACGACGATGGCTGCGGGCCTGCAACAAGCCTTCCGCTCCCAGGCAATGAGCAAGCCGCTGCATGGCGGCCACGCGTCCGATGCCGGTACCCTCGCCGCGATGGCGGCGGCGAAGGGCGTCACCGGCGCGCTCGACATCTTGGAGGGCGAGGTCGGTTTCGGAGCGGCAATGAGCGTGAACCCGAATTGGGAGAAAGCAACGCGCGGCCTGGGCGAGGACTACCACATCATTCACGTGACGTTCAAAAATCACGGCTGCTGCGGTCATACGTTCGCGCCTATCGACGCCGTGCTGCATCTCAAGAAACAGCACAAGTTCACCTACCGCGACGTGAAGCACGTGCGCATCGCGACGTATAAAGCCGGTCTCGACATCGTCGACAACGCGAATCCCGAAGGCGATTACCAGGCGAAGTTCAGCCTGCAGTACACCGTCGCGCACGCGCTGGTTCACGGCAGCGTGCGGCTCAACGCCTTTCTGCCCGAGCGCATGAACGATCCGCAAGTGCGCGCGATGATGAAGAGAATCGAGTGCGTCGAGGACAAGGAGCTGTCGAAAGGCTATCCCAACCAGCGCGCCGCACAGGTCGACATCGAGCTCAACGACGGGCGCAAGGTCGGGCACTTCCAGCCCACGCGCAAGGGCGATCCCGAGATGCCGCTCACCGACGAGGAGCTCAACGACAAGTTTCTGGAGCTCGCGACACCGGTGCTGGGAGACGCGGGCGCGCGCAAGCTGCTGGATCTCCTGTGGCGCGCGGACGCGCTTTCCGCGGTCGATTTCGACATGGAACATAGCGCCGCACGCGCCGCAAGCTGAAACGCGCGACGTTCGACTGCTGCGCAAGGCCCATGCTTCACGGCAACACGGGCGGGCATCCCGGCGCGTTCGCGCAGCGCGACATGGCAAAATGGCAAGGTGAGAGAGGCCGCGGGCGTTCGACCCGAGTGAGGAGGGGCCAATGATGAAGCGTGGAATGGCGATCGCCGCAGCATTGCTTGCCGCACCAGCTGCGGCTGCGGACTATCCGACGAAACCCATACGGATGGTCGTTGCGCAAGCTGCCGGGGGCAACGCGGACCTCGTCGCGCGTGCCGTCGCGATGAAAATGGGCGACGCCCTC
>JBLNBW010000034.1:0-4084 GCA_050260255.1 Rhodospirillaceae bacterium
GTGCGGAAGAGACCTACACCGACAACGTCAGGCTTTCGCCGCGCGGCGCCGAACGCAGCGACTGGGTCACTACGTTGAGACCGGCATTCACGTTGAGCACGAGCGGCCCGCGGCTGCGCGCCGATCTGCGATATGCACCGCAACTGATTTACCGCAAGAACGAGGACACCCACGACGTTTTCAACTACCTGCAAGGCTATGCATCGGCCGAGGTGCTTAACGAGCTGCTGTTCCTCGACGCACAAGCATATTCGTCTCGCCAGAACGCCTCGCTACTCGGGCCGCAAGCGGAAAGCGACGTCAACCGGACCAGCAACCGCACGTCGGTTCACGCATATAGCATCAGTCCGTTCCTGCGACGGACCTTCGCCAGGGACATCACTGCTGAAGTGCGCTATTCCCATAACGTAGTCAAGTATGGGGCGAGCAACCTGTCCAGCAGCGAAGCGGATCGGGTGGACGCAGTGCTGACGAGCGGTTCTCCCTACAACTTGACCAGCGGCTCCGCCCAAGGCTTGACGAGTGGCGCCGCGTACAGCCCAACCGGTATCCCCGCCTACAACGTGGGCAGCGGGCTCGCTTACAAGGCGTTTACGTGGAACGTTGCCTATTTCAAGGACCACATCCGTTACACGGAGACGCACCAGAGCGTAGACATGGAACGCATAAATGCCGGTGCGCATCGGCGCATTACGGCGAACGTAGGGATACTGGCGAGCGTCGGGTATGAGCGCAACGACTATCTCACTGTCGGCCCGCCGCCGAGCGGCAAATTCTGGAGCGTCGGCCCCGAGTGGACGCCGACGCCGCGAACACACCTCGCAGCGACGATAGGCAGAAGATTTTTCGGCCCGACCCGGACACTGGACTTCTCGCACCGGACCCGCCTTACTACATGGACACTCACTTACGACGAGGATTTGACCACGGGTCGCGGCCAGGTGTTGGTCCCGGTGAGCTTCGACACCGCTTCGTATCTCGATACGCTGCTTCTGCCGCGCATACCGGAGCCGGGCCCACGGCAGACGGCGGTCCAGAGCCTCATCGCGCAGACCGGGTTGCCGGCCCAGCTCAGCGCGCCGGTCAATTATGTGACCACCGTGCCGTTCGTGCAGAAGCGCTTGCGCGCGGCGTTCGGCATCAACGGCGTGAGAAACACGGTTCTGATCCACGCTTTTCGCCAGACGCGCGACACCAACGCGGGGTCCGTCGCTATCGGCGCGGGGTCCGGCGATCTCGCGTTGAGCCCCCGCATCGTGCAGACGGGCGGCGGTGTCTTGTGGTCTTTGCGCATTTCTCCCGCTACCACCTCGAACGCGAGCATTGATGTGGCCCGCAACGAGTTTCCGTCGATCGACCGTGAAGACACGCTCACCACCTTCCGGATCGCACTGGTGAAGCAGTTTCAACCCCGCGTCTCCGGAACCGTGGAGTTCCGACATCTGCAGAACCACAGCAACCAAGGCGCGGCCAGCTATCGCGAGAACGCGGTGATGGCGGGGATCCGCCTTTCATTCTGACGGCATCATGTACGAAGCCTATTACCGACTCAACGCGAAGCCTTTCCAGTTAAGCCCCGACCCGCGCTTCTTCTATTCGAGTCGCGGACATCGCAGGGCTATGGCGTACCTCATCTATGGAGCAAGCCAGAGGGAAGGGTTCATCGTCATCACCGGCGAAGTGGGCGCCGGCAAGACGATGCTCGCCCGCATGCTCGCCCAGAAGCTGGAGCAGCAGAATCTCGTGCTCGCCCAGGTGGTCAGCACGCATCTCGATGCCGACGACATGCTGAGAATGGTGAGCGCGGCATTCGGGCTGCCCGAGGAGAAAAACAAAGCGGGGCTGCTGCGCGATCTGGAGCGGTATCTTCTCGCGCTCCACAGGCAGGGCAAGCGCGCCGTGCTGCTGGTCGACGAGGCACAGAACCTGCCGCTCGCCGCCGTGGAGGAGCTGCGCATGCTGTCCAACTTCCAGTGCGCCGAGAAGAGCCTGCTGCAGACCTTTCTGCTGGGACAGCCGGAATTCCGCCGTACCCTGCATGGCCCGTCGCTCGAGCAACTGCGCCAACGCGTGCTCGTGTCGTGTCATCTCGGGCCGATCGATTGCGCCGAGACCGAGGAATACGTGACTCATCGGCTTCGCGTGGCGGGCTGGACGGGCGATCCCGCGTTCTCCGAACAGGTGTTCCCCGCGATACACCGCTACACCAACGGCATACCGCGGCGCATCAACCTGCTGTGCGATCGCCTGCTGCTCCTCGGCCGCCTCGACGACAAGCACCGCTTCGAGGCGGAAGACGTCGCGGAAGTGATCGACGATTTCCGGCAGGAATCCTCGCCGCTCACCGTGCACGCGGGAGGCCGCTAGTGTATCGGTCCACTATCGTCTGCGTCGTCGGCGCACGTCCCAACTTCATGAAGATGGCGCCCGTCATGCGCGCGCTGCGCGCGGCTGCCCCCGACGCGCTGCTCAAGCTCGTCCACACCGGGCAGCACTACGACGCGCAGATGAACGCCGAGCACTTCCGCGCCCTGCACCTGCCGCGGCCCGATGTGAATCTGGACGTCGGATCGGCATCGCACGCCATCCAGACCGCCGAGGTGATGCGTCGCTTCGAGCCGGTACTAGACGAGCACCGCGCGGCTGCGGCGCTCGTAGTAGGAGACGTGAACTCGACGCTTGCGTGCGCGCTCGTCGCCGCGAAGAAGGGCGTGCCGGTCATCCATGTCGAGGCCGGGTTGAGAAGCCACGACCGCTCCATGCCGGAGGAGATCAATCGCGTGCTCACCGACCAGTTGAGCGAGCTGCTCTTCATCACCGAGAAACACGCGCGCGACAATCTGTTGCGGGAAGGCGTGTCGGACGCGGGCATTCATTTCGTGGGCAACGTGATGATCGATACGCTGCTTGCCAATCTGCCGCGCGCCGTGCCGCCCGGAGCGACGCTGCGCCTGCACGGCGTGGACGATGCGCGCTTTACCGGCAACTACGCGCTCCTCACCCTGCATCGACCGTCCAACGTCGACGACGCGCCGCGGTTGCGCGCGCTGCTCGGTGCGATCCGCGAGACGAGCCGCCGCCTGCCCGTCGTGTTTCCCATGCACCCGCGTACCGGCGCGATGGTGGAGCGCTACGGCATGCGCGAACTGCTCGACAGTGCCTGCGCGGTCCTGCCGCCGCTCGGGTATCTCGAAATGCTGGGCCTGATGCAGCGCGCCACCTGCGTGCTCACCGACTCAGGCGGCGTGCAGGAAGAGACGACGGCGCTCGGCGTACCCTGCCTCACGTTGAGGGACAACACCGAGCGCCCCGTCACCGTCGAGGAGGGCACGAACACCGTCGTCGGCCGGGACGCTTCGCGGATCGTCTCCGCTGTCGACGAGGTGCTGTGCAGCGGTGGCAAGCGTGGCCGCATCCCCGAGCTGTGGGACGGGCGCGCTTCCGAGCGCATCGCCGCCGTCATCGCGTCCTGGCTGCACGGGACCGCAGGACGCCTGGTGGCATAACCGACCCCGTTCGAACTACGCCGATGCCCGCTGCCGAACGCATCCGAAACGCCCTCACCATCGACGTCGAAGACTACTTCCACGTCTCGGCATTCTGGTCGCGCATCGACCGCAGCATGTGGGACTTGCTGCCGTGCCGCGTCGAGCACGATCTCGACGTGATACTCGCGATCCTCGACGAGCATCGCGCCCATGCGACGTTCTTCGTGCTGGGCTGGGTGGCGGACCGCTATCCGGAGCTCGTGCGACGCATAGCGGCGGACGGTCACGAGGTGGCGAGCCACGGATACGCGCACGAGCGGGCGACCCTGCAGAGCCCGGACGTCTTTCGACAAGACGTCACGCGAGCGAAGCGCGTGCTCGAGGACGTCTGCGGGCTGCCCGTGAGCGGATATCGCGCACCGAGCTTTTCCATCGGCAGCGGGAACCTGTGGGCGCTCGATTGCCTGCGCGAGGCCGGCTACGTCTACAGCTCGAGCGTGTACCCGATCGCCCACGATCACTACGGCATGCCGGATGCGCCGCGCTTCGCCTTCTATCCGGGCGGTCGGGAAGGGCTGTTGGAGCTTCCGATCACT
>JBLNBW010000035.1:0-5570 GCA_050260255.1 Rhodospirillaceae bacterium
ACCCGAGCTCACCCCGGAGGTGGTCAAGGCCGAAACGCGGCGGCGGACGCAGCTGGCGAAGGCGCCGCGCACCAAACGAACCGACGAGTAACACTCACGATAATGAGGAGGAACGTATGAAGACAGTCGTATCCAGCCTGGTTGCTGCCGCAGGTCTCGCGCTTGCCGTCACCGCGCATGCGCAGAATGCCGCTTATCCGACGAAGCCCGTGCGCATCGTCTATCCGTTCGCGGCGGGAGGCGGCGGAGATCTCGTTGCGCGCACGCTCGCTGCCGAGCTCACGCGCGAGCTCAAGGAGACGTTCGTCGTCGACAACCGTACCGGCGGCAACGGCAACATCGGCACCGACATGGTCGCTCGCGCCGCACCCGACGGCTACACGCTGCTCGTCACCACCAACGCGACCATCGTCATCAATCCCCAGCTCTTCACCAAAGTGGTGACGTACGATCCCGTGAAGGATTTCTCGCCGATCAGCCTCGTCGCCTCGCAGCCCTTCGTGCTGGTGGTGCATCCGTCCGTGCCCGCGAAGACCGTGCCCGAGCTCATCGCGCTTGCCAAGTCGAAACCCGGCACGCTCAACTACGCGTCCTCCGGCGCGGGCGGCGGCGCGCATCTCGCCGGCGAAATGCTGAAGACCTTCGGACACATCGACATCACCCACATTCCGTACAAGGGCAGCAATCCGGCGCTCGCCGCATTGACCGGCGGCGAGGTGCAGTTCATGTTCGTCGCCGCGCTCGCCGCAATGCCGCTGGTGGAGCAAGGCCGCCTGCGCGCGATTGCCGTATCGACCGCGAAGCGCAGCCCCGCCCTGCCCAATCTGCCGGCCGTCGCCGAGTACCCCGGACTCGAGACCTTCCAGTCCGATCTGTGGTACGGCTTTCTCGCCCCGGCCAAGACGAGCCCGGCGATCATAGAGAAGCTCTACGCGACGACGAAAATGGCTGTGGCGCGTCCGGAAGTGAAAGCGCGCATCGAGCCGAGCGGCACGGTGCTCGTGGGCAGCTCGCCCAAGGAATTCGGACAGACGATCAAGGCCGACCTCGCGCGGTGGGGCAAGGTGATTACGACCGCCAAGGTGAAGGCCGAGTATTGAGCTTCGTACTACACGCGGCCGCAAAAACAAACCATGGACAGGATTAACAGGATTAACAAGATAAGAACGTCGATCTTTTGGCTTCGATCCTGTAAATCGTATCAATCCTGTCTACGGTTTTGAGCATTTTTGAGATGAGTTCCGGGAGGAGTGCATGAACGATAAGCCGGCGACCTGGGATGCGACCACCCGGCGTCTCGTCGCGTACGCCGCGCGCGTGCGCTACGAGGGGCTGTCCCGCGAGACGGTGCACGAAACCAAGCGCCGGCTCGTCGATACGTTCGCGAGCGCGCTGGGTGCGTATCAAGAGCCCGTGAGCGTCATGGCGCGCGCGCTCGCGAGCCGCAGCCGCTCGGATACGCCTGCGCGCGTGTGGGGGACCGGCATCGCAACGACAGCCGAGCTCGCGGCATTCGCGAATGGCGTGATGGCGCGATCGCTCGACGTGAGCGACACCTATCTCGGCTTGAGCCGCGGACATCCGAGCGACATGACGTCGGGACTGGTTGCGATCGCCGAGACCGTCCATGCCGACGGCAAGGCACTGATCGCCGCGATATCGCTCGCTTACGATGTCTACTGCAGCTTCTGCCAGTTCATCGACATCAATGCGAGGGGCTGGGACCAGCCGGTGTACAGCGTGCTGGGCTGCGTGCTCGGCGCGGCGAAGCTGTTGAAGTTAAGTGACGAGCAGACCGGGCACGCGCTGTCGCTCGCGTTGACGCCGAACATGGCGCTCGCGCAGGCACGCCGCGGCAGCCTGTCGAGCTGGAAAGGCTGCGCCGGTGCGAATGCATCGCGCAACGCGGTCTTCGCCGCCCTGCTTGCGAAGGAAGGCTTCACCGGGCCGGCGCAGGTGTTCGAAGGCCAGGGCGGCTTGTGGGAAGCGGTCGGCCGGTGCGACTGGCCTTTGCCGGACGAGCCCATGATAGGGCGCACGCATACCAAGAGCCTGCCCGTGTGCTATCACGGCCAGTCCGCCGTGCTCGCGGCGCTCGCGCTGCGCGAACGCGTGAACCTGCGCGAGATCGAGACAATCGAGGTGGAGGGCTACGCGGCAGCCGTGATGATGATGGGCAACGACCCGTCGCGCTGGGCGCCGACCACGCGGGAGACCGCGGACCACAGCCTGCCGTACTGCGTCGCCGTCGCGCTCGTCGACGGCAAGGTGACGCGCGAATCCTTCGCGGAAACGCGGCTCGGCGATCCGACGCTCGCCGGACTGATGCGCAAAGTAAAAGTGAGCGAAGACAAGACTCTCTCGGCGCAGTACCCGGAGGGTTCTCCCGGACGCGTCACGATCCGCATGGCTTCCGGCGAAGTTCACGTCGAGGAAATCCGCTATCCCAAAGGCCACGAGAAAAGCCCGATGAGCGACGCAGAGATCGAGCAGAAGTTTCGCGACCTCTCCGCGGTTCGCCTCGATGCGCGGCAATGCGATGAAGCGCTCGCCGCCCTCTGGCAGACCGAGCGCATCGACGATGTTGGTAAGATCACGGCCTTGCTCGTGAAGCAATGACCCTACGAAGGAGAATCGGAGTTGTCTCAAGCATCGTCATCACCGCTGCTGCCGGAGGCCACAAAGCAGCTCGCCGCATTCGCATCTCAACTGCGCTACGACGCCATTCCCCCGGAGGCGGTGGAACGCATCAAGCTTTCCGTGCTCGACAGTCTGGGCTGCTGCATCTTCGGTGCGACCCTGCCCTGGACACGCAAAGTCGCCGCGCTCGCGCGAGCCGAAGGGGCGCGCCCCGTCGCTTCGCTCATGGGCATGGGCGAGCGGACTTCCATTGCGCTCGCCGTGCTCGTCAACGGCACCGGCGGCCACGCCTTCGAGCTCGACGATATTCACAAGGAATCGATCATCCACGCGGGCTCGATCGCCACGCCGATCGCGTTCGCCTTCGCCGAAGACCAGGGGGGCGCACCGGGCAAGGACATCATCACGGCGATGATCGCAGGCTACGAAGTCGGCCACCGCGTCGGCAGCGCAGCGACGATGAGCCTCTTCTTCCGCGGCTTCCACCCGCAAGGCACGTCCGGTGTCTTCGTCGCCGCCGCGACCGCCGCGCGCGCGCTCGGGCTTGACGCCTTGCGCTTCCAGCACGCACTCGGCATCGCCGGTTCTCAGGCCGGCGGGCTGATGGCGGCACAGGAAGGTGCGATGGTGAAGCGCTTCCACAGCGGACGCGCTGCGCAGAGCGGCGTCTATTCCGCGCTGCTCGCCCGCGACGATTTCACCGGCATCACCGACGTCCTGGAAGCGCCGTACGGCGGCTACCTCAGCACGCTCTCCGACAAGCCCGCGCCAAAGCGTCTCACCGACGGGCTCGGCACGGTGTGGGAAACCGTCAACGTGGGCTACAAGCCGCACGCAAGCGTGACCAGCATACACACGGCGCTCGACGGGCTCGCCGACATCCTGCGCGAGAACAAGTTGACCGCGAACGACGTCGCGAAGCTCGACGTGGGCCTGAGTCCGATGACGCACGTGCACTGCGCGTGGGAATACAAAGCCCAGGGCGTGACGGCCGCGCAGATGAATCTTTATTACGGGCTCGCGGTCATCGCACTCGACGGCATGGCATTCACCGACCAGTATCGGGAAGATCGGCTGCGCGATCCGCGCATACTGGACTTCATCACTCGCATATCCGCAACCGTCGATCCGGAGATCGAGGCGATGGGTGCGGCGTTCCGCCATGCGGCGCGCGTCAAGCTGACTACCCGCGACGGCCGCAGCTTCGAGAAGCTCATCCTGCACCGGCGCGGCAGCCCGGAGGCACCGCTCACGGCGCAGGACATCGAATACAAGTTCAAGCACGTCGTGCGCTCCTGCATACCGGAGCAGCGCATGTTGAAGATCCTGGACCTCGTGCGTAATCTCGAAAACCTTCAAAGCACGCGCGAGCTCGTCGAGCTCGTCGCCGCGCCCACCCACTGAACCGAAAGCAAGCAATGCAAAAGAAGAAAGCATCGTCCAAGCCCACGCTCGCACAACAGCTCGCCGAGCACCACGCCAAGCTCTCCTACCGCCAGATCCCGGAATCGAGCCGCCACGCCATGAAGCGGCTGCTGCTCGACTATCTGGGTGTTGCGATCGCCGGCAGCCAGACCGAAAGCGGGGAGATCGCACGCGAGTTCGCGCGGCTGCAGGGCAAGGCGCCCGAAGCCACGTTGATCGGCGGGGGCGGCCGCGTGCCGATGACGGCGGCGAGCTTCGCCAACGCGATCTCCTGCCACAGCATCGAGCTCGACGACATCGACGTGCTGGCGCTGTTCCACTTCAGCCCGCCGGTTTTTTCGGCAGCGCTCGCGGTGGCCGAAGCGACCGGGGCAAATGGCAAGGACCTGCTCGCCGCCCTCGCGTCCGGCTGTGAAGTGATGGAGCGCGTGAGCATGGCGGCGAACAACGACCTCCGCAACCGTGCGTTCCACACCACGCCGACGTGCGGCGTGTTCGGGGCCACCGTGGCGGCCGGCAAGCTGATGAAGCTCAACGCTGCCAGGCTCACCTCCGCGTTCGGTGTGGCCGGCGCGCAAGCTTCGGGGCTCATGGAGATGTACGGTCCGTCGATGCAGAAGCGCTTCAATCCGGGACCGGCCGCACGCAATGGGGTCACCGCTGCCTACATGGCGAAGCTCGGCTTCACCGGCGCGGACACGATTTTCGAAGGCGAGCGCGGGTTCCTGCGCGCGTTCGCGGGCCGCGACAACGGCGCCGCACTCGTGCGCAATCTCGCCCGCCCCTATGAGCTCAAGATCGAGTTCAAGCCGTACTCCTGCGCCCGCCCCATTCACAACGCCATCGACTGCGCGCTCGAAATCCGCCGCAACCACGCGCCCAAGCTTCGCGACATCCGCAGCATCGTGGTGAAGCGCCATCCCGATTGGTCCGACTACCATCGCAACACGGCGCCGCGCACGTATCACGAAGCGCAGGTGAGCCTGCCGTACTCGGTCGCGATCGCGCTCATCGAGGGCAATGCGCTGCTCGAGCAGTACACCGACCGCAAGCTCAAGCTCCCCGAGGTGCGGCGCCTGATGGATCTCACGCGCATCGAGACGGATGCGAGCCTGCCGCGCGGCGTCTCCTGCCATACGACGATGACGATGGCTTCCGGCGAGAAGTACGTGTCCCAGGTGGATTACCCGAAAGGCTCGATCGAGAATCCGATGTCGGACGAAGAGCTGCGAGGCAAATTCGAGAGCCTCGCCGTGCCGGTCGTCGGCCGGTCGCGCGCGGCGCAGATTGCCGACACGGCGATGAACGTCGAGCGTTGCACCAACGTCGGCGACCTGCTCAAGCTCACGGCGGGTTCTTCCCGCCGGTAACGCACAACCCGGTTGACGCGGCGGCCGCGCGAGCGCTCACGCCCGCCGCGGCCACGCCGCCGGGTTGAGGACAGTGTTTGGCGTGCCTGCGGCATACGCGACGATGGGGTCGGTCGCCGCGCCGTAGTAAGCCTC
>JBLNBW010000036.1:0-10510 GCA_050260255.1 Rhodospirillaceae bacterium
AGCACGTCGGCCTGCGCCGCGAGCGCCTTCACGAGCTCCCGTCCGCGCGGCGTGGAAATGTCGATGGTGACCGAGCGCTTGCCGCGGTTGATCGACATGAAGTACGCCGAGTCCTGCGTCTCGTGGCCGTCTTCGTCCTTCAAGTAAGGCGGAAAGGTGCGCGTTTCGTCCCCGTGGTGCGGGCGCTCGACTTTGATGACGTCGGCGCCGAAGTCGGCGAGATTCTGCGCGAGGAAGGGACCCGCCAGCACGCGGCTCATGTCCAGCACGCGTATGTGTTCGAGGGCCTTAGGCATCGCTTAGCGCCCGGTGAACTTGGGACGGCGCTTTTCCTGGAAAGCGCGCACGGCCTCCTGGTGGTCCGGTCCCATGTTGGTGATCGCCTCATAGGCGAGCGAGGCGTCCATCATCGAATGGGCGAGCAGCCGCAGCGGAATGTTGATCGCGGCCTTGGTCCACTTGATCGCCTTGTTCGAGCCGCGTGCGAGCTTGTCCGCGAACGCGTTCACTCGTTCGTCGAGCTCGGCGCGGGGAACCGCGTAGTTGATGAGCCCCAGCCGCTCGGCTTCTTTCGCCGTGAGCATGTCACCTGTCAGCAGGTATTCCTTGGCCTTCGCGTATCCGATGAGCTGCGGCCAGATCACCGCACCGCCGTCGCCCGCGACGTATCCCATCTTGACGTGGGGATCGCCGAACCGCGCATCGTCGGTCGCGATGGTGATGTCGCACATCAACGCGAGTGTCGCACCGAGGCCGATGCAGTCGCCGTTGATACGCGCGATAACCGGCTTCTCGAGATCGAGCAGGCCGAAAATCATCTGCTTCATCTCGAGGTTCTTCTGGTTGAAGAGCTCGGGGTCGTCGATGCGCTTCTGCATCATCGGGATGTCGCCGCCGGCGGAGAAGACCTCCCCGGCGCCGGTGAAGATCACCACGTCGGTGTCGTGATCGAGCTGGACGCGATACCACAGCCGGGCGAGCTCGTTGTGGAGCTCGTAGTGAATCGGGTTCATCGGCGGGCGGTTGAGCGTGATGGTGAGGATGCGCTCCCGCCGCGCGAACGTCATGTGCTTGAACTCGGAATAGTCCATGGCTTCTCCTCGAGGGGTTGGTACTCTAGTCGCTGTCCCGCGACAGGGGAACGAGTAAAATCTCACGCACTATAACTCGATGGAATAGGCATGAATCTGCGTCAGCTGCGCTACATCGCGGAGATCGCGGACCGGGACCTCAACATTTCGGCCGTGGCGGCGGCGCTGCACACGTCGCAGCCGGGCATCAGCAAGCAGGTGCGGCTGCTCGAAAGCGAGCTCGGGATCGAGATCTTCGAGCGCTCGCGCAGCAGGCTCAAGCGCGTCACGGCGGAGGGGCAGCGTGTGATCCATTACGCACGGTCTGCATTGAACGAGATCGCCAACATCCATGCGCTCAGCCAGGCGCGCGTCGCCGCCAGCACGATCACCATCGCGACGTCCCACACGCAGGCGCGTTACGTGCTGCCTTCGGTCATGAAGCGCTTCGCCGCCGAGCATCCGAAGGTGCGCATCAGCGTGCTGCACGCCACGCCGGCCGAAATTGCAGCGCACGTGCGCGCGGGACATGCCGATCTCGGTGTCAGCACGGAAACCCCGCGCGGGATGAAAGAGCTCCTCGCCTTGCCGTACCGCAGCTTCGAGCGCGTAGTGGTGGTGCCTGCCGGGCACGAGCTGCTCGCGATGAAACGCATCACGCTGAAGGCGCTGTCGCGATATCCGCTTGTGACCTACGAGCCGCAGTTCACCGGGCGGCGCGATATCGTGCGGGCCTTCCAGAAAAAGGGACTGGCGCCGCGCATGCTGGTGAGCGCCACCGACGCCGACGTGATCAAAGCCTATGTGGAGCAGGGTCTCGGCATCGCGATCCTCTCCGAGGTGACGTTCAACGCCTCGCGGGACACCGCATTGCGCGCGATACCGGCGGGCCACCTCTTTTCGCCGTCTACGACGACGCTGCTCCTGCATCGCAAGCGTCATCTCCACCGCGCGACATACGACTTCGTGGAGGCGTTCTTGCCGGGATGGACGCGCGCGAAAGTTCAGCGGGCGGCTGCGTCCCGCTGAGCCTCTCCCGGGCTCATGTTGTTTTCTTTAGAGGCCTCAGTGGTAGCACGTCGACGACCTGATGGTATCCTCTCACCCCTCGATAATTTCCGATCCGACTCAGCACGGTGAGGCTTCCTCACCCAGGAGAGACTTCAATGGCCGATGCGCCGCTGCATACGCTCAGCATAGAAGAGGGTGTCGCGCTCGTGACGCTCAATCGTCCGCAGGCGCTCAACTCCATCAATCGGGCCTTGCGCCTCGAGCTGCTCGAGCTGTTCGCTAAGCTCGATGTGGACAAGAACGTGAAGGTGATCGTCATCACCGGCGCCGGCGACAAGGCGTTCTGCACGGGTGCGGACTTGAAGGAGCGCTCGGTGAGCAGCACCGAGGAGATGGTGCATGAGCGCCACTATCTGATCTCGAAATTCACCAGCGCCGTGGCGAACATCAGCAAGCCGGTCATCGCCGCGATCAAAGGTTATTGCATGGCGGGCGGCTTCGAGCTGGTGCTCCAGTGCGACATCGCCATCGCTTCCGACAACGCGATCTTCTCGCTGCCGGAGGTGAGTCATGGGTTTTTCCCCGGCGGCGGCGCATGCCAGCGCCTGCCGCGGCTCGTCGGCTACCAGATGGCGAAGGAGCTCATCTTTACCGCGCGCCGTTGGGACGCCGCGGAGGCGAAGGCGCTCGGCCTCGTCAACCGGATCGTGCCGCTCGACCAGGTGCTCGACGAAGCGATGACGATGGCGCGCAAGATCGCCTCGTACCCCTCGACCGGCGTGATTCAGGCGAAACGCGCCATCAATCAGTCGATGGAAGTGGGACTCACCGCCGGCCTGCGCTTCGACAACGAAGCGTGGGTGGGATGCATGCACTCCGACGAGTGGAAGCAGAAGCTCAAAGGTTTTGTGGACAAGGAGCGTAAGGCGTAACCATGGGGAGGCGTTTTCGCGGAGTCACTACAATCGGTCTCAAAAAAGGCAAGAAAATGGACAGGATTAACAGGATGGACAAGATAAGAACGTCAAGCTTTTCGCCTCAATCCTGTAAATCGTGTAAATCCTGTCTATGGTTTGGGGCATTTTGAGATGAGTTCTAATCATTCGATGCGATCGATCCTGGTGTCGCTCGCGCTCGCCGGCTCACTTGCGAGCGGTCACGCAATCGCACAAGGCCGCCCGGTGCGGCTCATCGTTCCGTTCCCGCCCGGTCCAGGCGTTGACCTCATCGCGCGCACGGTATCGGCGCCGCTCTCGCCGATCCTGGGTCAGCAGATCGTGGTCGATAACCGGCCCGGCGCGGGTTCGGTGATCGGCGCCGACCTCGCCGCCAAATCGCCGCCCGACGGCAACACGCTGCTGTTCGTCAATCTCGGCTATGCGATCAACGCGGCGATGATGACGAAGCTGCCGTACGATCCGTTGCGCGATCTCGCGCCGGTCACGGTCGTGGCCACGCAGCCGCACCTCCTGGTCGTGAATCCCGCCGTGCCGGTAAAGAGCGTGCGCGACCTCATCAACCTCGCGAAGAGCAAGCCGGGTGAAGTTATCTTCGCTTCGGCAGGCAACGGCACCGGCCCGCATCTCGTCGGCGAAATGTTTTCGAGCATGACCGGCGTGCGCATGAATCACATCCCCTACAAGGGCGCGAACCCGGCGCTGGTCGACGTCATTGGCGGCCACGCGCAGATCATGTTCGCCACGCTGGTGTCGTCGCTGCCGCATGTGCAGTCGGGGAAGCTGCGGCCGATCGCCGTCACGTCGGTGAAGCGTGCGCGCCATCTGCCCGAGGTGCCGACCATGATTGAGTCGGGCATCCCCAACTTCGAGGCGGTGGGCTGGTACATGGTGCTGGTGCCTGCGCGCACGCCGGCGCCGGTGATGGCGCGTCTGCAAACAGCAGTCGCCGAGGCGCTGACGGATGCGACGGTGCGCGAGCGCCTGAGCGGTGACGGCGCCGAGCTCGTCGCCAACAAGCCCGCCGATGCGATGCGCTTCCTGCAGACCGAAATCAAGCGCTGGGGCGCGGTCGCCAAAGCGGCGGGCCTCAAGAGTGAGTAAAAGCGGTCTCAAAAACAAGTGTAACCACAGATAAACACAGATGAACACCGATCAAGGCGAGGACTATCACTCTGTGTCTTCCTATCTGTGTCTATCCGTGTTTATCCGTGGTTCCTGCGATTTGGATTTTCGAGATGAGTTCTAGGCGGAGCGGCGCGCAAGGATGAACGGCAAGATACTGGCAAACGTCGTCGTGATCGACATGACGGAGGGCGTGGCAGGCCCGTACGCCGCCACGTTGCTCGGCGACATGGGCGCGCGCGTGATCAAGGTCGAACGCCGCGAAGGCGACTGGCAGCGCAGCGCCGGCAAGGGCGATCCCGGCCGCCACGGCAACGCGCAGTTCGTTGCGTTGAACCGCAACAAGCGCGACATCGGCATCGATCTCGGCACGGCCGAGGGGCGCCGCATCGTCGAGCGTCTGGTATCGAGCGCAGACGTGGTCATTTCAAATTACCGCGCCGGCGTGATGGCGAAGCTCGGCTTCGACTATGCGCGCTGCAAGGCGCTGAAGTCCGACATCGTCTACTGCACCATTTCCGGCTTCGGGCAGGAGGGCGCGTACGCGCAACTGCCGGCGAGCGACACCATATTGCAGGCGATGAGCGGCGTGATGAGCGTGGTGGGCGAAGCCGATGGTGCGCCGCTGCGCGTGGGCTTCCCGCTGATCGACATGGCGGCTGCGAATTATGCGGTGCAATCGGTGCTGCTCGCGCTCTACGGCCGTCTCACCGGCCAGGGCGGCGCCAACATCGACGTGAGCCTGATGGCGGCCGCGGCCGCGCTGATGTGCGGCGGGTTCACCGAATATCTCGCCTCCGGCCGGCTGCCGCAGCGTCAGGGCAACCAGAACACGCTGCTCGCGCCAGCGGGCGCGTTCGAAGTCGCGGGCGGACGCTACATCACCATCGCGGTGCTGCGCGATTCGCACTGGAAGAAATTCTGTGCCGCGACGGATCTGGATCATCTCGCCGACGATCCGCGCTTCAGTACCAACGCCGGGCGCGTGCAGCACCGCGCCGAGCTCGACGCCATCATCGTGCCGCTGCTCAAGTCCAAGACATCGGAGTACTGGATCGAGAGACTGCGCGCGGCGGACATTCTTTGCGGACCGATCAACACCATCGCCGACGTGCTCGCCGACCCGGCGCTCGCGGCGTGCCTGCCGCTGATCGATATCGGGCTGCCGGGCGCGTCACGAGCGCTCGGCGCGCCGATGCGCTACGACGGCGAATTCTTCGGCGCGCGGCAGCCCTCACCCGCCAAGGGCGAGCACACGCGCGAAGTGCTCGCCGAGTTCGGCTACACGGCGGAGGAGATCGAGGCGTTTCTGCGCGCGGGAAGCGCGTTTACGGAAGGCGGTTGATCGACGGCAACGGGGCGTGTGCCGTCGAATGCGCGGAGAAGCACGCTGTAACGATCTGCGGCAATCCACGATAATCGGGGCATGCACATCTGGGTCGATGCTGACGCCTGCCCCGGCGTGATCAAGGACATCCTGTACCGGGCAGCGGAGCGCGAGCGCGTCGCGCTCGTTCTCGTCGCCAATCGGCCGCTGCGGGTGCCCGCATCGCCGTGGATACGTACGCTGCAGGTCCCTGCCGGCTTCGACGTCGCGGACGAGAAGATCGCGGCAGAGATCGAGTCCGGCGATCTCGTCATCACCGCCGACATTCCGCTCGCATCCCAGGCGATCGCGCGCGGCGCTCAGGCGCTCGATCCGCGCGGCACGCTCTATACGCGCAACAACATCGAGGAAGCGCTCACACTGCGCAACTTCATGAGCGACCTGCGCGGCAGCGGCGTGCAGACGCGGGGGCCTGCGCCGCATTCGCATGCGGATCGCCAGGCATTCGCGAACCAGCTCGATCGATGGCTTACGGCGCGGTTGCGAAAGTAGCGCAGGCGCGGGTGGCAACCTAGGGACGGCGACGGAGGGTCGCGCAGTTGCGGCGGAGACAACCTTTCAGGCTATGTCGGAATCAACACAAACCGGCGACGCGGGGATTTCCGGCGCGCGATGCCGTTAACTTCTCCACCAGCAGAGAAGTACTTCACTGAGCCGCGCACAAGACGCGGGGCTTCAGTCGTGACCTCTACTAAGTCGTAGCCAAAGTCCTGGCCAGTCGTTCGAACTGCTCCTTCGGATACAGACCGGTAATGAGACGCCCTGGGACAAACCAGGCGGGCGTTCCGCGAACGCCGGCGCCCCTCGCCAAAGCTTCGGATCGATCCACGAGGCGATACCCCGTGCCGTCGTCCAGCGCGACGGCCATCGCCTTGGTATCGACGCCGCTGTCGGCCGCGTGGCGCATGATAGTCTCGCGGTCGCCCAAATCCTCGCCGAGCGCGAAATGCGCGGCGAACAGCGCTTTCTCGAAGACCGGAAATGCCTGCGGCGCATGGCGGCGTGTCCATTCCACCGCGGCAAGTGCCATGCGCGTGTTGGGAAGGCGCGCGGGCCAAATCAGCGGTAGATCCTCGGCACGCGCCTCGGCCTCGAGGTCATCGTACATCGGACCGCTACGCGGGGACATGCTGCGTCCTGCGGCCGGAATGTCGGGATGGGCTTCGAACGGCATGTCGATCACGCGAAAGCCGTGTCGTTCGAATATCTCGTTCCGTCCTTGGCCCACGTAGCAAAATGGACACAGGAAATCGTACCAGTGAAGCACATCCCGCGGTGAAAATTGCTCGTCCGCCGCAATGGAAGAAGGGGTCTTGTCCGCAGCTGTCATGGGGTTCTCCGCCGTTTGCCGATCACGTTGCTGGCGGCAATCGGCTTCAGTCCTGAGCTGTAACTAAGGCAATGGGGCGAGCTTCGCTGTTGCTCAGTGAAAAATCCGAGGAGGCGGTGGTGGCCAGGGACGGAATTGAACCGCCGACACAAGGATTTTCAGTCCTCTGCTCTACCAACTGAGCTACCTGGCCCCTTGGGCTTGCTACCACTTCACCTGCCTAGGCGGATTTTGGCTTCGGCCGCGGCTTTCGCCGCTTAACATTCCCGGCGTTGCGCCGCGAATATTAGCCTACGCAGCAATGAGCGATGAAGCATTGCTCATTGTCAGTCCTCTGCTCTACCAACTGAGCTACCTGGCCGGTACTGCAACTGCGAACCGCGTCCCGGACTTGGCGACGCAGCAAAGCGCGCCATTTTACATTGGACGACGCGCCCGGCCAAGGGCGACGAAACGGAGAAGCAGTCGGATGCGGCGCCTGTACCGTGCCTGAACGTCCGTTACCCGTCGCTTTACACGGCCGGCTCGAGGTCGAAGCGAGCCCGTGTTGACGAAATCCGTCGACGTCACCGACAAGCTTCGGATTTATAGTCGTCAGGCGCCGCGCGCCATTTCGATGAAGGCCTTCAAATAGTCGACCTGCGCGTCAGCCTCTCGCATGCCCAAAAAAATCTGCTTGGCGATACCCTTCCTCCCCAATCGCACCGGGTGCACGGGCAGCTTGTCCGAATATTCCTCCACCAGCCAGCGCGGCAAAGCCGCCACGCCGCGGCCGCCCGCCACCATCTGCAGCATGATGTCGGTGGTTTCTATTTCCTTGTGCCGGCGCGGCGTCACGCCGGCGGGGGTGAGGAACTGGTTGTAGACATCGAGCCGGTCGATTTCCACCGGATAGGTAATGAGGATCTCGTCGGCGAGCTGTTCCGGCATGACATGCTTCAGCTTGCGAAAGGCATGCTTGGGACCCACTACCAGCACCTGCTCGTAATCGAACACGGGCACGAAGCGCAGGCCGCGCCTGCGTAACGGATCGGGGGTCACGAGGATGTCGATCTCGTGGCCGAACAGAGCGCCGATGCCGCCGAACTGGAATTTCTGCTTCACGTCCACATCGACGTCGGGCCACGCTTCCAGGAACGGCGACACCACTTTGAGCAGCCACTGGTAGCACGGGTGGCATTCCATGCCGATGCGCAGGTTTCCCCGCTCGCCTTTGGCGTACTGAGTGAGTCGTTCCTCAGCGTAAGCGAGTTGCGGCAGCAGCCTGTTCGCCACCGCGAGCAGGTACTCGCCCGCCTGTGTCGGGTGCAGTTTGCGGCCCTCGCGGCGCCAGATTGCAACGCCAATCTGGTGCTCCAGCTTTTTCATGGTGTGGCTGAGCGCCGACTGGGTCAGGAAAAGATGTTCAGCGGCCGCAGTCAGCGAACCGCGCCGTCCCACCTCCTGCACGACGGCGAGATGTATGCGCTCCAGGATGGCCATGGCAGCAAGTCCTAGCGTGAATGTAAATCATGAATATATGAATTAATAACATTTTTATTCATGAATCGGAATCCCTAAGATGGCCGCCATTCCCATCGTCAAAGGAATCGAGCATGGTCACCACCCACAATCTCGGCTTCCCCCGCATCGGCGCGAAGCGCGAGTTGAAATTCGCCTTGGAGTCCTACTGGAACGGAAAGAGCTCCCGCGATGAGTTGAAGGCCCTGGGTGCCGAGCTGCGCCGGCGGCACTGGCAGAACCAGGCCATGCTGGACTTCGTGCCGGCGGGGGACTTCGCGTTTTACGACCAGGTACTGGACATGAGCTTCACTCTCGGCAATTTGCCGGACCGTGTCCGCAGCTTCCACGGCGACCCGCTCGACAATTATTTCCGTGTGGCGCGCGGCCGCTCAGCCAAGGGAACCGAGGACCACGGCGTCTGTTGCGGCGGCGTCGCCGCGGGTGAAATGACCAAATGGTTCGATACCAACTACCACTACATCGTGCCGGAGTTTTGCGAGACCACCGAGTTCAAGCTCAATGCCTCGCATCTGCTGGAACAACTGGCGGAAGCGAAGGCGCAGGGCGTGAAGGCCAAGCCGGTGATCATCGGACCGGTCACCTATTTGTGGCTGGGCAAGCCGAAGGATGAGTCCGACAAGCTGGCGCTGCTGGCAAAGCTGCTGCCGGTCTATGCCGAACTGCTGGAGGCGCTGGCCGCCCACGGGTCGGAGTGGGTGCAGATCGACGAGCCGATTTTGGTCACCGAGTTGGATGCCGACTGGCAGCACGCCTTCAACCTCGCCTATCACCACCTCAAGAGCAGCCGCGTCAAGCTGCTGTTGGCCGCCTACTTCGGTACCTTGCAGGGCAACCTGTATCTCGCTGCCAATCTTCCGGTGGCGGGTTTGCATCTCGATGCGGTACGGGGACGCACTGATGTCGAGCCGCTGCTGAATCTGCTGCCCTCGCATAAGATCGTGTCCCTCGGCGTGATCGACGGCCGTAACATCTGGAAGACTCATCTCAACGGCGTGCTCGACTGGCTCGAGCCCATCGCTGCCCGCCTCGGCGAGCGCCTGTGGATCGCGCCGTCCTGCTCGCTGCTGCACACGCCGGTAGACCTCGCCAGCGAGGAAAGACTCGATCCCGAAGTGAAGTCATGGCTTGCATTCGCGCTGCAAAAGCTGGATGAGCTGAAGGTGCTGGCCACCGCTCTCGACCACGGCCGGGATGCGGTGCAAGCGGAACTCGCCGCCAACCAGGCGGCCATCGCGGCCCGACGCACCTCGCCGCGCGTGAACAACCCCGCCGTCAAAGCTGCCCTTGCCAGGCTGGACGCCTCGCTCGCCAAGCGCAAAAGCCCGTACGCGGATCGTGCAGCCAAGCAGGCCGCCCTCCTCAAGCTGCCGACCTTTCCGACCACCACCATCGGTTCTTTCCCGCAGACCGCGGAAATTCGCCACGCACGCAGCGAGTTCAAGGCCGGCCGCATCGACTTCCCTGCGTACCGGAACGCCATGCAAGCCGAAATCGCCCGCAGCGTGCGCGAGCAGGAAGCGCTGAACCTCGATGTGCTGGTGCATGGCGAAGCCGAACGCAACGACATGGTGGAGTACTTCGGCGAACAACTTGATGGCTACGCGTTCAGCCAGTTCGGCTGGGTGCAGTCTTATGGTTCGCGCTGCGTCAAACCCCCGATTTTGTTCGGCGACATCAGCCGTCCGAAGGCGATGACCGTCGAATGGATCGAGTATGCGCAGTCGCTGACCGCCAAGCCCATGAAGGGCATGCTGACCGGCCCGGTAACGATGCTCAACTGGTCTTTCGTGCGAGACGACCAGCCGCGCTCGGTATCATGCAGGCAACTGGCGCTGGCGCTGCGCGAGGAAGTGCTGGACCTGGAGAAGGCCGGTGTGCGGATCATCCAGATCGACGAGGCGGCGCTTCGCGAGGGTCTGCCCTTGCGCAAGTCGCAGTGGCAGGAGTATCTGGATTGGGCGGTGGAGTGCTTCCGTATTACCGCCAACGGCGTGGCCGATGAGACGCAGATTCACACTCATATGTGCTACTCGGAGTTCAACGACATCATTGCCTCCATTGCCGGCATGGACGCCGATGTGATCACGATAGAAACCTCGCGCTCGGA
>JBLNBW010000037.1:0-23030 GCA_050260255.1 Rhodospirillaceae bacterium
CGGGTTGACGAACGAGAGCGGGATCGCGAGCACGGACAGGACCAGCGCGGAAAGCGGCAAACCGATGCGCCAGGAAAATTCGGCCAAGTTGGACGGGTTGCGATCGCGGACCAGGTCCAGCGTATTGAGTGTCTTCGTGGTCGGAGGACCGGTCGTGCCGACGCCGGTGTCTATGCGCATCGCGTAACGGTCGAACTCGTAAATCTTGTACTCCGGCGTGCCCGCCTCACCCTCATAGCGCCGCCCGTTCATGAGCACGAGGAAACGATCGCCGTTTTCCTGCGTTTCCTGATAGCCGCGTCGCGCAACCATGATGCCGAGCGTCTGGTGCTGCGTGGAGCTCACGAAAACATTCGCGACATAGTTCTGCTGGCCTTCCACCTCTTCGACGAAGTACACCCGGTCTCCCCTCCCCGACTCGCGGAACACTCCCGGCGTAATCGCGGATACATCGTCGCGCATGTTCATTAATTGCTTGAATTCCTCCGCCTTGTTCACCGCCCACGGCGACAAGATTAGCGAGAGCAACGCGATCGTGAACACAAGTGGCGCGGCGAAGATCAGCACCGGCTTCGTCCATCGCAGGAGACCGAGCCCGCTCGAGAACCACACGACCATCTCGGAATCGCGATAGCTGCGCGTGAGCGTCATCAGCACTGCGATGAAGAGCGTGAGCGACAGCAGCACCGGAAGATAGTTGAGCACGGTAAAGCCGAGCAGGGCGAACACGCCCATCGAAGTGATCGCACCGCTCGCAGCCTGCCCGAGCAGCTTCACGAGCTGCGTGGTGAGCATGATGCCGAGCAGTACGAAAAACGTCGGCAATGCCGCTGTGGCAAGTTCGCGCAACAGGGCTTTGTGGAAGATCATCTAAGCTTTACTTTTGCAGAAGGATGCGCAGATAATCGGCCATATATAACAACGCATTACCTGCACAGGAGTGTAGCGTGGAATTTAGCATAAAAAGCCTGATCCCGGGCCAGACGAAGAACGGCTGCGCAGTGGTTGGCGTCTATCAATCGCGCAAGCTGTCGGCTGCTGCCAATGCGCTCGACCGCACCGCTAAGGGTTATCTCGGCAACGTCGTGAAGCGGGACATGGAGGGCAGGGCGGGGACCACGCTGCTGCTCCGCGAGGTGCCGCATCTTGCGTGCGATCGCGTTCTGCTCGTTGGACTCGGTCCCGAGGAAGAGTTTCGCGAGAAGCAATACCGCGAAGCCATGAATGCCGCGATTCGCGCGCTCGTCAACACGTCGGCGACCGACGTCGAACTGCATCTTGCCGCACTCGACGTGCCGGGCTGCAACGCACAATGGCGCAACACTCAGGCCGTGCTCGTCGCGCATGATGCGCTGTACCGTTTCGAGCAGATGAAGAGCAAGAAAGAAAAAGCTCAAGTCACGCTGCGGAACGTCATCATCCCCGCCGGACGCGAAGATGCGAGTCGCGCGCGTACCGCGCTCGCACGCGCGGTCGCCACAGCCCGCGGCACGTCGCTCGCCAAGGATCTCGGCAATCTCCCGGGCAACGTGTGCACGCCTTCGTACCTCGCCGAGCGCGCGCAGGCGCTCGCAAAAGCGCAGCGTCTTAAGGTCGACGTGCTGGAGCGCAAGGACATGGAGCGCCTGGGCATGGGCTCGCTGCTGTCCGTGGCGAACGGCAGCGCGCAACCGCCCAAGCTGATCACACTCGAATACCGCGGCGCCGGCAAGCAAGATGCGCCGGTGGCCCTCGTCGGCAAAGGCATAACGTTCGACACGGGTGGAATTTCGCTCAAGCCCGCCGCCGAGATGGATGAAATGAAGTTCGACATGTCGGGGGCGGGCAGCGTGCTCGGCACGTTGAGCGCGGTCGCCGAAATGAAGCTGCCGATCAACGTGGTCGGCGTCGTCCCCAGCACCGAGAACATGCCGGGCGGCAGGGCCACGAAGCCCGGAGACATCGTCACCACGATGTCCGGGCAAACGGTGGAGATACTCAATACCGACGCGGAGGGCCGGTTGATCCTGTGCGATGCGCTGACATACGCCGCGCGCTACAAGCCGTCCACGGTAATCGATATCGCAACGCTTACCGGTGCCTGCGTGATTGCGCTCGGTCACGTCGCGACCGGCCTGTTCTCGAACGACGACGCGCTCGCGCGCGAGCTCATCGCAGCGGGCGATGCCTCTTACGACCGCGTGTGGCACCTGCCGCTTTGGGACGATTACCAGGAGCAGCTGCGCAGCAATTTCGCCGACTTCGCAAACATCGGCGGACGACCGGCCGGCAGCGTAACTGCCGCATGCTTCCTCGCGCGCTTCACCAAAGAATTCAAATGGGCGCATCTCGATATCGCCGGCACCGCATGGAAATCCGGCCGCGAGAAAGGCTCTACGGGTCGACCGGTGCCGCTGCTCACGCAATTCCTCATCGGCCGCTCGGAGCACGACGGCAGCGTGAAGCGCCGCTGATGCCGCACACGATGGACCGGGATGCATGAGGCTGCCGCTCCGGAGTCCGGCCGCATGACGCACGTGGATTTCTACCTACACGCCGAGGACAAGGTGCACACTGCCGTGCGGCTTGCCGCGAAAGCCTTCCAGCTGGGGCGGCGGCTCACCGTATACTGCACGGACCGGTCGATGGCCGAGCACTTCGACCGCGTACTCTGGACGAATCCCGCGATCGGGTTCATTCCGCATTGCGATGCCCAGGACAAGCTTGCCCCGGCCACCCCGATCGTTATCGATCGCACGGGCACCGATCCGCAGAACGATGACGTCCTATTGAATCTCGACATCGAGCGGCCGCCCTATTTCAGCCGTTTTCACCGCCTCATTGAAATTGTCTCCAGCGAGGAAGAAGACAAGCTGCGCGCACGCGACCGCTACAAGTTCTATCGCGATCGCGGCTACGAGATCCGGACACACGACCTCGCGAAAAGCGGGAGTGCACGCTGATGGCGAAGGACGACACGAAGGACGTCCTGCAACGAGCGAATGCCCTGTTGTCGCGTCATCGGCGCACCGACGCGCGCGCCATACCGGAGCGGATCGAAGACGTTCCGATTCTCGACGAGGATTCCAAAACCGCTGCCGACTCCGCCGACATTCCGACCCTTACCGATATCGTCGTGCCCGGGCGCCCGGTGACAGGAGTCCCGACGCCGTCCGATGGAGCCTCGCAGCCGCCCCTGTCGGAGACGCCCGAGCTCATTTCGCGCGTGCAGAGCCAAAACTTGGAGCACCAGATCTATCAGAAGGTGCGTCAGCGGCTCGACAATCAGATCGCCGGCGTGCTCAAGGAGCGCTTCATGCCGGAGATAGGCGCCGCGCTGGACGGAGCGCTGGTCAAAATCACGGAGGAGCTCAAATCCAACCTCACCGGCATGGTGAAAGCGTCGATCGAGGAGTCCCTCCGCGGCTATCTGCCCCACCTCGCCGCGCAGGGCAGTTCCACGCCGGAAGACCGTGCAGCGTCCGGTATAATGGCGGGCTTTTCGTCGAGCACCGCCACTCCCGCCATGGAACTCGCCAAGAGTTTTGAGCCGGCCGCCATCGAGGCGCGCTGGTATCCGATCTGGGAAAACAGCGGCTATTTCAAGGCCGGCCTGGACCGCAACAATCCGCGCAACTATTGCATCCTGCTGCCCCCGCCCAACGTGACGGGAACGCTGCACATGGGCCATGCCTTCCAGCACACGCTGATGGATGCGCTGATCCGCTATCACCGCATGCTGGGCTACAACACGCTGTGGCAGCCCGGTACCGACCACGCCGGCATCGCGACACAAATCGTCGTGGAGCGACAGCTCGAGGCGCAGGGCAAGTCGCGTCACGAGCTGGGCCGTGAGGCGTTCGTCGAGCGCGTGTGGGAATGGAAGAAGGAATCGGGTTCTACGATCACGCGCCAGATGCGTCGGCTCGGCGCCTCGTGCGACTGGTCGCGCGAGCGCTTCACCATGGACGAAGGCCTTTCGCACGTCGTCACCGAAGCGTTCGTCCGAATGTACGAAGAAGGGCTCATTTATCGCGGCAAGCGGCTGGTCAATTGGGATCCGGTGCTGCAGACAGCCGTGTCCGACCTGGAAGTCGAGTCGCGTGAAGAAGAAGGAAACCTCTGGCACATCGCGTATCCGCTCGTCGGACGCGACGGCCAACTCATCGTCGCGACTACGCGCCCTGAAACCATGCTCGGTGACGTTGCTGTGGCGGTACATCCCGATGATGAGCGCTATCGTCATCTCGTTGGCGCCCAGGTCGCATTGCCGCTCACCGGCCGCACCATACCGATCATCGCAGACGCCTACGTGGACCCCGCTTTCGGCACGGGGTGCGTGAAGATAACGCCGGCGCACGACTTCAACGACTTCCAGGTGGGCGCGCGCCACGGGCTCGCTCCGATCAATGTGATGACCCTGGACGCACGCATCAACGAGAACGGGCCCGAGGCGTACCAAGGGCTCGATCGGTTCGAGGCGCGCAAGCGCATCCTCAAGGATCTTCAGGATCAGGGCCTGCTAGTCGAGGTGAAGCGCCACAAGCTGATGGTGCCCCGTTGCGGGCGCACCGATGCGGTGGTGGAGCCGATGCTGACGGACCAGTGGTTCGTCAAAATGGAAAAGCTCGCGCAGCAGGGATTGGACGTCGTCGGGCGCGGCGAAGTGAAGTTCGTCCCGGAGAACTGGACGACGACGTACAACCAGTGGCTCACGAACATCCAGGACTGGTGCATCTCGCGTCAGCTCTGGTGGGGCCACCGCATTCCCGCGTGGTACGACGAGACCGGAAACGTCTACGTCGCACGCAGCGAGGAAGAGGCCCGTGCACAGGCGGCAGGCGCGCGTCTCACGCGCGACCCCGACGTGCTGGACACGTGGTTCTCGTCGGCATTATGGCCGTTCTCCACGCTCGACTGGACGCCCGGCTATCCACAGCAGTCGAACACCGCCCTCGACCTTTATCTGCCGTCGTCGGTTCTCGTTACCGGCTTCGACATCATTTTCTTCTGGGTCGCGCGCATGGTGATGATGACCCTGCACTTCACCGGCAAAGTTCCGTTCCGCGAGGTGTACGTGCACGGTCTCATCCGAGACGCGGAAGGCCAAAAGATGTCGAAGTCGAAAGGCAACGTGCTCGACCCGCTCGACATCGTCGATGGCGTGACGCTCGACGCACTGGTGGAGAAGCGCACGGCGAACCTCATGAATCCCAAGCAGGCCGAGGCGATCGCAACGACCACGCGCAAGCACTTCCCGAACGGGATACCGGCATTCGGCACCGACGCGCTGCGCTTCACCTTCGCCAGCCTCGCATCCCCGGGGCGCGACATCAAGTTCGATCTCAACCGCTGCGACGGCTATCGCAATTTCTGCAACAAACTGTGGAACGCCACGCGTTTCGTGCTGATGAATTGCGTGGGACGCGACACCGGTGTGGACGACTCCGCGCCTGTCGAGCTCAGTACGGCCGACCGCTGGATCGTGAGTCGGCTGCAGCGCGCCGAGGCGGAAGCGGCGCAGGCATTCCGCGAATATCGCTTCGACAATCTCGCGCGAACGATTTACGAGCTGGTCTGGGACGAGTATTGCGATTGGTACCTGGAGCTCGCTAAGGTCGCGCTGAACGACGGAAACGAAGCGCGCCAGCGCGGCACGCGCCGTACGTTGGTGCGTGTGCTGGAGGTTATCCTGCGCCTTGCGCACCCTGTGATGCCGTTCATCACCGAAGAGCTGTGGCAGAAAGTGGCGCCGCTCGCCGCGAAGTCAGGCCCGTCTGTCATGCTCCAACCCTACCCGCAAGCACAGCCTGAAAGAATCGACGCGGCCGCCGAGGCGGAGCTTGCGATGCTCAAGCAACTCGTTACTGCGTGCCGCACGCTGCGCAGCGAGATGGGCATCGCTCCTTCGCAGAAACTCCCGCTGCTGGTTCAGGGCGATCGGGAAAGGCTCGCTGCGGCGAAACCGTATCTGATGGCGCTTTGCCGCCTCTCGGAAGTACTGCCTGTGGCCGAGCTTCCCGCGGCCGATGCGCCGGTTTCCATCGTGGGCGACTGGAAGATAATGCTCAAGGTGGAGATCGACGTCGCAGCCGAGCGCGACCGGCTCTCGAAGGAAATCGCAAGGCTCGAGAACGAGATCGGCAAGGCCGAGGCGAAGCTCGCGAACGAAAGTTTCGTGAAACGCGCGCCGCCGCACGTCGTGGCGCAGGAAAAGCAGCGCCTTGAGAATTTCGGCGCAACATTGGAGCAGGTGCGCGGGCAACTTGCCCGACTGGGCAGCGCGTGATCCAGCGGAGTTCCCGCGGCATAGAGTTCGCTGGCGCACGATGAAACACTCGCTGCGCGCTTTCCGTCATCGCAACTATCGTTTGTTCTTTTCCGGCCAGCTGCTGTCGCTCATCGGCACCTGGATACAGCAGCTTGCGACCGGCTGGCTGGTGTACCGGCTCACGGGATCGGCTTGGCTCCTTGGCGTCACGGCCTTCGCGTCACAGATCGCCATGTTCGTGCTCGCGCCGTTCGGCGGCCTGTGGGCGGATCGCGTCGATCGGCGCAAGCTCCTGCTCGCAACGCAGATTCTCGCGATGGTGCAGGGTCTCGCGCTCGCTGCATTGGCGTATTCCGGAATGATCGAAGTCTGGCACATCGTGGTGATGGCAGGGCTGCTTGGCGTCGTTATGGCGTTCGATATGCCAATACGCCAGTCGTTCACGCTTGAGATGGTTCCAGACAAGGCGGATCTGCCGAGCGCGATCGCGTTCAACGGCTTCATGCAGAACACCGGCCGCATGATCGGGCCAGCCATCGCAGGCATGATGCTGCATGTATCGAGCGAGGCGTTCTGCTTTCTGCTGAACGGCGTATCCAAAATCGCCGTCATTGCAGCGATACTCGCCATGAACGTTCGCAGCGCGCCACGTGCGCCGCATGCGGGTCTGTGGTCGAGCCTGAAAGAAGGCGTGCGCTATGCCAAGGAACTGGCGCCGGCGCGCTGGCTGCTGCCGGTGCTCGCGGTCGTGAGCTTCACCATTACGCCGTACCAGGCTCTCATGCCGATATTCGCCGCCGAAGTTTTCGTCGGCGGCGCCGATACGCTGGGCTTTCTCATGGGTGCGGCCGGCATCGGCGGCGTGGCCGGACTGCTCTGTCTCGCAGCCCGTCAGCAGCTGCGCGGTCTTACACGCTGGACCGTCGCCGGTGCCGCGGTCGCCGGCACGGCGATGTTCTCGTTCGCTTACTCGCCGTATCTGCCTCTCTCGCTCGTACTCGTGGGCGGTGTCGGATTCGGAATGATGCTGACCGCCATGTCGGTGTCCACGATACTGCAGACGGTATCCGAAGATTCCAAGCGCGGTCGCGTGATGAGCTTCTACACCATGGCGTTCATGGGTATGCAGCCATTGGGGTCGCTTGCGGCCGGCGCGCTCGCGTCGTGGATAGGCGCGCGGCACGCGCTCGCACTGGGCGGCCTATGCTCGGTCCTGTGCGGTTATGTGCTGTGGCGACGATTGCCCAGCTTGCGCGAGGAATTGCGCCCACTCTACCAAGCGCTCGGCATCCCACGAAGCTGACGTCAATACGCGCCGGTGAACGGCGGCTTCCGGCCGACCAGGCCCTCCAGCATCTCGAGCTCCTCGTCGGTGTGATTCAGTACCGGAGCGGGTCCTATCATTTGCGGCATGCCGCTGCGGTAGATGTAGCGCGGCTCGTCGTGATGTGTGGTCGTGACGGTTTCCGCAGCCTGCATATCGCCGAGTGCCGCAAGTCGTGCGGTGCCGTAACAGATGCACACGTAGGTACGGTCGGGCTCCACCGAGACATAAGCTGCGGTGCCTCGTATGCCGATCTCTGCCGTCGCCGTGCGCACGTGCCTTGGCGCGCCGGGCGCGAACACTGCCAGTACGGCCCCGGTAATCAAGCGAAGCAGATAAGCGCCATCGCGGCCAACGGGCACGAAGTGAGCCTGCGAGTTGCCACGGATCAGCATCGCGTCCGCGCCGATCACGAGCGTAATATCGGCGCCGGGGGCAGTGGCCAGTTCGTCGCCCACGCGCACCGCCATACCCGCCGTAGCGGCGACGCCGTTGATTCGAGCGCTCCCGCGGATATTGACGATGCCGCTCGGAGGCGCAGAACCACCCGAGATGCGCGGCAACATGCCGAACATGACGAGGGCTCTCGACAGCCAGCGTCGGCGCGAGAGTCGCGCGGTTGCGATGACCATCAGCGTGCTAGAAGAGGCCGGTCCACGGCACGCTTCACGACCATGGAGAAGTCGTCCGCCACGCATCCTTGGCAACGCACCGGACGACTCGAGAAGAAAGTACGAACCCTCGCCTCTACCCGCTCCACCGGTAGATCCCGGAGAGCCGCCTCCAGGTCCGCGAGTGCACTCGCCGGGTGGAGAGCGCAGCCGGTGAACCAGACCTGTCGCACGACACGCGCCGCATCGAACACGACGCACGCTGATAATGCGACACCGGTCCGCTCCTGTACGGCCGTGGCAATCCGAACGCCAGCGTCCGGCATAAGGCCTTGCGGCGTTCCGGCGCGATGCTCGCGATCCGCGATCTCGTAGCGCGCATGCTCGCTCAGCGTGAGGTCGGCGTCTTTAAACTCCACGCCGAACTCGCTTTCATATGCTTCGATCAAATTGTGCCGGAGCGAATGAATGTCCGCCGTGCGTCCAAGCACCTCACGCAGCGTGGTATAGCGCTCCCTCAATATCGCTGCGCGCTTCTCTGCTGCCCACGGCAGTCTCATGATCGACGCGCGCTGCGCGACGTCGCCATCCAACGCAAGCACTGCCTGGAACATCAATGCATTCTCGGAATAAAGCACCCCGGCTTGGGCGAGCGTCCTGCCTTCCACCGCCATCTCGTTGCGTGCGCGATAAACCGCCTCGACCCCGAGCGCACTCACCGCAGTGGCACCGGCATGACACAGACGCTTCAGTACGGCACGGCCGCCATCCCCGCGACGCGCATCGGTTTTACCGAGATAAATCGTCCAGGCGAGATGCGAGCCGTCGCAGAGAAACGTGCCGCCGTCGGTCAGCCGGCGATCCAAGGAAAGCCCTCGCGCACGGCGCGCCTCGTCGTCGACCAGCGGATCGCTGTCCTGCATTGCCCCGAGGAGCACCGCCGGCGTATAGCGGAAAAATCGTAAGGTACTCGGGATTTCGTCTGCTTCGCGCGCCTCGAGCAGCGCACGATCGAGCGCGGCATTTTGCGCCGGTGTCCGCAACCCCGTGTCGACGACGCGCCAGCGGTCTGCGGAGCCCATGATGGACCGGGGAGTGGCTTTACTTCTTCTGCATGAAAAACACGAACTCTTCCTGCGTCGTGTCCGACGACAGGAGCGCATTGCCGGTCTGCTTGCTGAAGGCCTGAAAGTCCTTCACCGACCCGGGATCGGTGGCGCGGATCTTCAACACCTGCCCCGATGCCATGTCGGTGAGGGCTTTCTTGGTTCGCAGTATCGGCAGCGGACAGTTGAGCCCGCGCGCGTCCAATTCTTTGTCGAAATGCATGACACGCCTCGTATGCAGTACTTGGGCGCGATTTTAATATAAGACCGGCCGCCCGGACGGCGTGGCCAGGGCGCGGTGCTCAGCGCTGCTGAGCGCCGTCTTTCTGGTCCTTGCGGTTTTCGGCGTCCTGACGCCGCAGTTCGCGCAGCCGCGCCTCTACGGCAGACATCTGGTAGAAGTCGCCATCCCCGCTCCTCGCCGCTATTTGGAGCTGCTCAATCGCCCCGGGAAGATTCCCCATGCGGTAGTAGGCCTCGCCAAGCGCCCGGTGCTGGGCGTAATTCTTCCCGAGCAGCGCATAGGCCTGCGACTGGCGCAAGTACAATTGGTGATCTTCGGTATACAGGCGCAGCCGGTCTTCGATGAGCTGAAGCGCCGCCTGGGCCTTGCGCTCGCCGAGCAGCACGTCGATATAGCCGTACGTGAGCGCACGGTGGTTGGGGTAGGCTTTCAACGCGTCCTTGTAGCACTGCTCTGCGCCCCCGTTCGCCCCTGTCGCCGCCCGTATTTCGCAGCCGAGGTTCTCGATTATCGGGCTCGTCCGGCCGCTCTTCTTCAGTGCGGCGTACTCCCGCTGGGCGCCCGACGTATCACGCAATCTCAGGAGCGTGCGCGCAAGACCGTAGCGGCTCGCCGCTTCACTGAGATACTTGCGCTCGGCGAGGCTCTCCTCGAAGAATTCGCGCGCGTCGCGCGGCTGATCCAGCGTCGCCCTCAGCTTGGCGCGCACGAGCTGAAAATCGAGGGTGTCGGGAATCTGGCGGTACGGCAAGCCCTCGACGCGATTCTGCACGTCGGCGATACGCTCGTAGGTAAGGGGATGGGTGCGCAGATACGACGGCGCGCTGCCTTTGCCCTCGTAAATGCGCGTGGCGCGCTGCAAACGTTCGAAAAAGGTCGGCATGGCGCGCGGATCGAAGCCGGCGGCTTCCAGCACTTGCAGCCCCACCCGGTCCGCCTCGCGCTCGTTGTCGCGCGTGAAGTTGAGCTGGCTTTGCATGGCGCTCGCGGTGCCGAAGGCCGCGGCAGCCGATGCCGCATCCGGGCTGGTCCTCGCCGCCAGTATGGCGACCGCAAGCGCCGCGATCGACACGATCTGGTTTTTGTCCTGCTGCGCGATCATGCGCGCGATGTGACGCTGGGTGACGTGCGCGATCTCGTGCGCCAGCACTCCCGCAACTTCGGATTCGCTTTGCGCCGCGAGCAGCAGCCCGGTGTTCACGCCGATGTAGCCACCGGGGAGCGCAAACGCGTTGATCTGGCTGTCGCGAATCAGGAAGAAATCGAACTTCTGCCGTGTGTCGCTGCCTCGGGCCACGAGGCGGTCGCCGAGGGCGTTGATATAGTCGGTCGCCTCGACATCCTCGTAATACTGCGGATCGGTGCGTATCTCCCGCATGATGCGATCGCCGAGGCGGCGCTCGAGCAGCGGCGTGAACGTCGCCTGCGATACATCCCCCAGGTCGGGCAAGCCTTCGGCCATCGCCAGCGCGGCGGCGAGCAGCAAAGCGGCGAAAATCGAGCGCAGAATCATGCTGTAATATGATAATTCGCTACGCAGCGAGTTCCTGACATGTCGACAAAAAAACTGACCCATTTCGACGAGCACGGCGAAGCTCGGATGGTGGATGTTGCTGAAAAACGCGACACCCACCGCGTCGCGATCGCGACGGGGCGCATCCGCATGCTGCCGGCCACGCTGAAGCATATCCTAGCGGGAAACAACAAGAAGGGCGATGTGTTGGGCGTCGCCCGCATCGCCGCGATACAGGGCGCGAAACGGACTTCGGAACTGATTCCGTTGTGCCATCCGCTCGCGCTGACGAAGGTCGCGGTCGACTTCGCTATAGATCGGAAAAGCTCGGCCGTAAGTTGCACCGCTCAGGCAGAAACCGTCGGTCGGACCGGCGTGGAGATGGAAGCGCTGACAGCGGTTTCAACGGGGCTGCTGACGATCTATGACATGTGCAAAGCCGTAGACCGCGGCATGGAGATCGAGGCCATCCGCCTGCTGGAAAAGAAAGGCGGAAAATCGGGGCACTGGAAGGCGGAAACGAAGCGCTAGCTTTCTGTTACCAGTACCCCTGCTGCGTTTAGTTGCGGCATTCCGACGGCACGTATTTGTGGATGACCGTGTTGCCGCCGGTGGAGCACGTCCAGATCACAGCGCCTTGCGCCGAAACAGAAGGCGTGAGAACGATCGTCACGGCGGTTCCGATGCTTGTCGCATCGCCTGCGATCGTGATGACTCCGGCGTCCGTCACGCTGCCGCCTGTGACCTTGCCGCCTGGCACCACCGTCATCCCGACGCCGGAACTCACTAGGCTGCTATCGTTTGCCGCCTTCTCGGCAATCGACGCTTTGTACGATCCGGTCATGACGACGAGTTCGGACACTTTCGCCCGGATCGTATAGTCGTGATAAGCAGGCAGCGCCACAGCGGCAAGAATGCCGATGATCGCCACGACAATCATGAGCTCGATCAGCGTGAAGCCTCGATGGATGCGTTTCATATAATTCTCTCCCGCTTCGATGTTGGTATGGTTATTGACAGCGGCGTTTTTGCAATCTCCATACCAGCGCGCCAGCCGTCGGCAATACCGCTAAAAACACGCAATAGTGCGACTTTCATCACACGCGAAGGATGTTCTTACGCTTTTCAGCCGGCCTCGGTGAACGCAGCCGGTCAGCCAGGTGACGCATTACGGCAGTCCGCGCCGCCGCATGCATCAAAAAAGAAAGCCCCTCCGAAGAGGGGCTTTCAGTCCGTCGCGACTGACGATATTACGTGTTGCGGCACTCCGCCGGCACGTACTTGTATATGTTGGTGCTGCCGGCTTTACACGTCCACGTGACTTTGCCGTCCGTCGTATTGAGCGTCGGCTCGAGAACGATCGTAACGGCCGTGCCGACCGTCGAGGAGTTACCCGAGATGGTCACCACACCGGCGTCCGTCACGCTGCCGCCCGTCACTTTGCCCGACACGCTAACCGTGAGGCCAACGCCCGCGCTGCTGAGCGAGCCGTCCGACGCGGCCTTCTCCGCGATCGACGTTTTGAAGCCGCTCGCTGCCAACACGAGTTCCGACACTTTCGCGCGGATGGTGTAGTCCTGGTACGCGGGCAGCGCAACGGCGGCCAGAATACCGATGATCGCCACCACGATCATCAATTCGATCAGCGTAAAGCCTTTTTGGATGTGCTTCATCAGGAGCTCCTTCCCTTTCATTATTGATAGAGCGCGGTTGGTCGCCCGTCCGCGTGGCGAATACATCTGCAACATGCATACCAGGGTCATATGCGGTTTTTGGCACTCGTAGCGCCTTGATCCACACCGGTTTCCCGCCGCCCCGTGCTTATGTCTCATTTCACCGCGCCGAAGTTGGGCAGGATGTGACGATTTTCGTCACTGTTGGGACGACCGATCGTCGGATCGACGCTTGGCTGCATGGCGCTGCAACTCGGTGAGAAAGCGTGCTTGTGCCTCTCGATTGCCGGTGTCCGCCGCGGCAAATTCACGCACGAACGTCTCCAGCATCATGGGATAAGCGATCACGGCGCGGCTCAATATCGCACGCGCTTCCGATTCGTTGCCGGCCAGAGCCTTCAACGCGGCATGGCGGTAGGCAACCATGCCGGTCGGAGCGAAGTGCATCACGCGCGCCGTGAACGCGAGCTTGCGATCTATATCGGTAACGTTCAATGCGATGTCTCGCGCATACGCGAGATCGACATACGGCACGAGAAAGAAGCTTGCGCGCACCGCAAGCATCTCGCGATGCGCCTGTTCGAGCGCCAAACCGTTCTTGTCGCCGTAGCGCGCGTAGATCACGCTCTCGAGCCGGTGATAGCGATCGAGCATCATCGTCCCGATCCAGGCCGTTCCGGCAATCAGCACAATCACTCCGAGACGGACAAGGCGTGCCTGGTGCAGTTGCAACGTCCGAGTATCGCTCAAGCCGAGAAGAACGCATGCAATACCGAGAAAATAAGTATTCCACAGCGGATACTCGAGCATGCTGTGCAGGCCCAGGACCGCGACGCAAGACCATATCCACCAGCCGCTCGCCTTAGATAGCAGCGGCCACGCGTGGCGTATCCACACGAGGGTGCCGATCAGAACAATGCCAGCACCGATCGCGCCGGTCTCGGCCAGCAACTGCAGCAGCAGATTGTGCGCGTGATTGTACAAGCCCCTGAGTGGAGAACCTTCCAGCTGACCGGTCAGCATGAAGTTGTGCCACGCAAACTGCCCCCATCCGACGCCGAACACTGGCGCGCTCATAAACATCGCCCAGGCTTCCCGCCAAAGTTGCAGTCTGTCGCTGGACGTCGATGCAAGACTGAAGATCCGGTCGATCGTCGTTTCCTGCAGTGTCGGCGGCGCAAGAAACGGTAGCTGCGAAATGAGGTGCGCCGCTATCAGACCGGGGATCAAAACCACCGCAAAATGAAGCGTGCGCCGCGTTTCCGCGGTACGCGCGACGCGATAACTCAATAGCGCGAGCCCCACGATACCGAGCAGGTAGAACCAGGAACTGCGCGAGCCGGATAACGCAAGGACGAACAACAACGGCAACGCAATCACGATCGTCCGCTTCAGCCTCATCCGCGCGGTTGCGTAGAAGTATCCCAGTGAAGCGAGCGCAAGGACGATGTGTGTCGCGAAATGATTCGGCTGGCCGAGATTGCCGTACACCTGGAAGTACAGCTTGGTGGCAACGATGGATTCGAAAGGCCCGCGCCACTCGTAGTGTTGCAGCACACCGGCGATCGTATTGAGCAGCCCGCCCGCGAGAACGAAGCCCGCCAACACCGCAACCGTTCTTTCGGCACCGAACTCCCGTCGCAGTGCGGCCGTAAGCAGTATCAAGGCCGCGCTCCAGACTAGGTAAATCATCGCGAGCAGAGGTTGCTGCGGGTACGGCGACTTCACGAGGACTATGTGCACGACCAGCACACTCAGCATTGCCCCAGGCATCAAAGCTATTCGCGGCACATGCAACGGCGCCGTATAGCGGCGAAGCACGAGGGGAAGCAAAGCGGCGGCACCAACCACGAATGCGACCCACTCGCTGTAAAAGGAGGTAATAGGATTGGTATGGCGCGGCTGCACCAGGGGCAAGACGAGCATCAATCCGACACAGATCAAACTGAACCACGCCACGCGAGATGGCACCGCCGCGGAAGCAGTCAGTGCGTTGTCGGACGATGACCCCGCGCCATCCCGGTAGATATCAGTGAGCTTCAAGAATATTCGCTCCGTACGTTGTGGCCCTGACCATAGGGTCCGCATGCAAGCTGGCGTGACTGCCCATGTTTCATCGGGCCTTAAGCGACCGGTGACGCGGCAAAGGTCAGATGCTCGTCGAGTGCGCTGCCAACCGACGCGACAACTTCCGACCAATCCGCAACACGACGCTGGCGGAATAGTCGGGCTGATGGGTACCAAGGAAGAGAGGTCCCCGATGCGAGGTAACGCCATTCGGGCGACGCGGGCAACATGATCCACACCGGGCGTCCAAGCGCGCCCGCGAGATGCGCCACGGCTGTCTGCACCGTGACGACGAGGTCCAGCGCAGCGACGAGCGCGGCAGTCTCGTCGTAATCCGCGAGCGCTTCCGGCCAATGGTGCACCGTGCAACCCGTCATTGCAGCCATTTCGGTACGGTCGCCGACGCTGTCTCCGTACTGGAGGTTTATGAACACGACCCCCGCTTTGTGCAATAACGGAACAAGATCGGCCGAGGCGAGCGACCGCAGAGCGCTGCGTGTCTTTGCCGTTCCGCCACGCCATGACAGCCCCACTTTGAGCCCGGGACCGAGTGCGGCAAGGTGCTGTCGCCAATGCTCCGTCTTCGCTCTGTCGGCGCGCAAATAGCCTCGGCGCTGGGGAAACGACGCTATGTTGGGGCGGTAGAGCGCGGGGAGTGAGCCGGCCGCAATTTGCGCGATCGGCGTTGGGGTCACCACCGCTGGAGTCGCGGACTTCACGTCCCGTCGGCAAATGACCGCCCGGGGAAACGAGCGCGCAAACAACTCTGCAAGGCGCGGATCACACTCGATTACGACGTTATCCGTACGGTCAAGGAGATCGTCGAAACACGAGGCGAACAGTATCTCATCGCCGAGCGCCTGCTCGGCTAGCACGAGCAACGGCCCCGTCGGCTCGTCCTTGCCGTTCCAGAACGGCAGGTCGCGGGGCCGGATCGTGTCGTACAGGAGCCACCGTGCCGCGTAATGCCGCCAGCCCTCTTCGAATCTGCCCTGCAGGAGCAGCAGTACTGATAGCTGCCATCGGGCGACCGGGTGATTCCTGTCGACGGATAACACGTGCCGCAACCTTTTCTCCGCCTCTCCATGGCAGCCGCGATCCACGAGAACCAACGCGAGCCCGCAAAGGGCCTCCAGCGATCGCTCGTCCACCGCACACGCTCGACGCATTGTCGCTTCGGCTTCTTCGTACCTGCCCATCTCGCGCAGCATAAGCCCTCGGCAGTAATGAGCATGCGTGTCACCTGGGCTTGCGGCCACGGCTCGATCGGCAAGCGTCAATGACTCGTCGAACCTGTCCATCTCGAACATCGCCTGGGCGGCATCGAGCAGCGTTGGCGCGTCGTTCGGCTCTAAAGCAAGCGCGACTTGATAATCGGCATAGGCCTGCGCGTATTTACCGCTCTCGAACGCGATGCGACCGCGCACGCGCAAAGCGCGGGCATCCGGCGTCCCGGTAGCGAATGCATGGGCGACCGCCTGGCTTGCTTGATGCAGTGCGCCGGCGTTGAGGAATCTCTCACCTTGCGCTATATGTACGTCGAGCGCCCGCGCATGGCGGCGTCGCGCAAGAAGCTGCTTTATCAGCGCCCCGAGCATCAAGGATTTACCGGGCCATGCGGGGCGTGCACGGAAAACGCGCCCGCAACGTCAGCGATGACGCTCTCCCAACTACTGCCCCTCGCCTTGCGGAAAAGCCTCACAGAGGGGTACCACGGCATGCGGACGCCGACACTCAGGTAACGCCATTCCGGCGACTCAGGAATGAGCGCCCACACTTCCTTACCGAGCGCGCCGCTCAAATGCACGATCGCTGTCTGGACGGAAATCACCATATCGAGCGCGGCAACCAGCGCCGCGGTCTCGTCATAGTCTTCATGCGCATCCGGCCAGCGGTGCACGGCCACGCCGTATTTCGCCTGCAGTCGTCCCACTTCTTCGGGGCTCTCGAAATGCTGCAGGTCGACGAAGTCTATATTCGGCATACGCAGCAGTGGGAGCCATTGCTCGAGATCAGTCGAGCGCACGCTGCGCTGCGTCGACGGGACGCCTCCCCGCCACGCAATACCGATCTTGAGCTTGCCCGGCAATCTGCTGAGGCGATCGCGCCAGTACGCCACCCGTGTCTCATCGGCCTTGAGGTATCCCGCATGCTTGGGAAAATCATCCGGCGATGACCGCAGGAAACGAGGCAAGCTGCCGAGGGCGGAATAACAATCGATACCTTCGCCTGCGATCTGCGCCACATGGGTGTCATCGTCGGGCTTCACGACCACACGAACGCCAAAGGATCGTTCGAAGGTCTTCTTGAGCTTGGGGCTGCATTCGACGACGCAGCGGCCCGCGGCGGCGATGATTTGTGGCAGGCATGACGCGAACATGATCTCGTCGCCTAAGCCCTGCTCTGAATGAATGTAGATGCCCCGCCCAGTCAGTTCACTGCCGTCCCATTCCGGCCATGGCATGGCGCGCTGAATGTAGTTGCAGCGCGTGCTCTTGCGCGCTTCGTAATCGCGCCAGCCGCGCTCGAATTCCCCGAGCGTGAGCAGCGCGAACGCGCGGTTGAGGCGCACGGCATCGAGTGTCGGATCCCGGGCGAGCAGACGGTCGGCAATCTCTATGACCTCGTGCGGCCGATCGCGCAGCACCATTGTGAGATTCGTGAGTGCATTGAGATCGTCGGGCGCAAGCTCCAGAGCTTGGCGTACATGCGCCTCGCCTTTCGCAAATTGCTCGAAATCGCGAAACAGGAGATATCCGAGATTGCTGTGTGCGCCTGCAAGGAACGGATCCAAGGCGACGGCCTGCTCGAAGTGCTGTCTTGCCTCATCCAAGCGATCGATATTGAGCAGCACGGCACCGAGCGCATTGTGCAGCCGCGCGTTCTCAGGCGCCTGCTCGAGCGCTCCCCTTAGAACTTCCTCCGCCTGGACGAAATCGTGCTGATCGAGATACAGCAAGCCTAGATGCAATCGCGGCTCGGAGTTCGAGGGCGCGAAGCAGGAAGCAAGCAGGTAACCGTCAGCCGCTTCCTCATATGCGTACCGCCTGTGGCACAACTGGGCGAGCAGCAAGTGCGCGTCGGCGCAATCGTACTGCAGTTCTATGGCTTGACGCGCGAGCGATTCCGCTTCCGCGTATTGTCCGCGAGCGCAGCAGGCGAGGGCCGTTTCGACGGCGCGCTTCGCCTCATCGCCTGATACGGGAACAGCCGTCGTTTTGTCCGGCGTTATTGGAGGCTGCGAGCGGCGCTTGAACCAACTCAGCATGACGCGAGGTAACAATCGCGAAATGATCGGGGCCGGCTGTAGATGGCATACATGGCAATCAACGCACCTCTCCGCCGGCATTCAGCATCGCATCGCGCTCAGCAAACCACTCGGCAGCATATTCACATGCGGCATACTCCGGAAAGTACGGCCCGCCCAACGTGTAATGCACGAGCGCGGCATCCAGCCGCGGCGCATCATAGCCAACGAGATGGTTCCAGCGGCTCGGCAATGCGCCGATAAGACCATCGTCGCCCAGCCACTTGAACTGATGCAATTCGAGTCCGGTGGCCCGATTCACATATTCCGGAGTCAGCGCGCGGCATCGCGCGTTATTGAACAACATCACGCTGGACCAGTTTTTCTTCTCGTACTTGCTCTGCGGCTCACCGAGAAATTTCGTCGTTTCCTTGGGGACATGGTGGTGCTTGACGACCATGACGGCGTAACGCTCGTCACGCATGGCCCACAGGCTGGCGATGTCATCGAGCATCAGCATGTCGCAGTCCATGAACAGCGACCATCCGCTGAAATCCGCAAGGTAAGGTGCGAGAAACCGCGAAAAGGAAAAGTCTGTGCTCTGCAACGGATGCCGCTCGCGCTTGTATATGGCTTTGAGCTGGCTCAGCATGAGCGGGGCGATCGACACCGGTGCGCTCGCGCGCCTGTGAATGCTGTAGCCGAGGACGTTGTATGCGACCGCCTCACGCGGGTCGTAACCGATGAATACGCGTATCATGTATTGCCGATCTTTCGTTCCACAGGGGCGCTGCCCGGCTGGCGCGATTCTATCCACACCTCCCACGTCACCTCGCGGTGCTTCGATGCCACGCTTTGGAATATGTCGGCCCACCACTCGAGAGGCTTGATGGTGCAGTGGGCGTTTTCGCCGGAGGGAAGACGCTTGTTCGCAGGGTAACAGGCGACGTTCGCGTACACGAACTGGCGTGCGTATGCGAAAAGCTCGCCAACGATCCAGACCAAGTCTTCTTCTGGGCAGTGCTCCAGCACATCGGTGCACACCACACCGTCGAATACGTCCCCCGGCAGGGCCGAGTACGGCTTGTAGCACGGGTCATAGCACACCACTTCGTCCACGTCCCAATAGTCGAGCACGCTGGGCCAGACGCCGCCCGTGCCGTCTGCGATTGGCCTCGGCTCGTACTGCCGGCCCTTGCCACTGCCGTAGTCAAGTATGGTGGATGCGCCGGTTGCTTCAATAAGGCCCTTGATCCGTGCAGCCTGCGCCAACAGGCTTTTTCCGGGAAAAGTCTGATCGGGCGGTATGCCGAGGAATGTTTCCCCTTGCTCGTGCATCTGCCGATACATCTGTTGTAGCTCCCGATAACGCGGACTGGGATTGGCGCGGTTATAGCTCATGCCTTTTCTTTATCTTTGTACCGACGCGGCTGCGGCAGCGAGTTCGCGCACGACGGTCTCAACGACCGGGAGCCAGTTTCCGAATTCGTTCTGCCGGAACATTCGCGAGCTGGGATACCAATCCATTCTATCGCCGGCCGCCGCGTATCGCCATTCGGGACTGAGCGGTGCCATGATCCAGACTTGCTGCCCGAGTGCGCCTGCGAGGTGAATCACGGCGGTGCACACACTGACGACAAGGTCGAGCGCACACACGAGCGCCGCGGTCTCGTCGTAGTCGTCAATCGCTTCCTGCCAATGCACGATACGGTTGGACGCGGACTGCAGGTCTTCTTGGACAGAGCCGTATTGAAGACTCACGAAGTGTATGTCGGGCACATCGAAAATCGGCCGCCATTCAGCAAGCGGCAGCGTGCGCAATGGCGCTCGTGTCTTATGGGTGCCGCCGCGCCACGATATCCCCACCTTCAGGCCGGGGCCGAGAGCGGCGAGCCGATTTCTCCAGCGCTCGACACGCGCGGGATCGGCCTTTAGATAACCGCTGTGCCGGGGAAAGGCGGCCACCGACCGGCGCAGGTATTTCGGCAGCGATCCGGCCGCCACCTGATAATCGACATCGCGGACGGCCACAGTGCTCTCCGGGCCCACCGCTAGCACTTCTGCAGCCGGAAAGGATCGCTGAAAAAGCCTTTCTAGCCGTGGCGAGCATGTGACGACACAACGCGACGCCGCCGCGATCACTTCATCGAAACACGATGCAAACATGATTTCGTCGCCAAGTCCTTGCTCGCCAATGACGACGATCGATCGCCCGGCGAGCGGCTGCCCATGCCATTCGCGCTGGGGATCAATGCGAATGACGCTTTCCTCGCTCAACAAGCGCAATTCGTAGTCGTCCCAGCCCTGCTCGTACTGCCGCAAGGACAAACGCGCGAGCGCCAGATGAAATTTAGCGAGTACGTGGTCTGGCTTCGCGGCAATCGCTTCTTCATACGCACGCACGGCCTCACCCATGCGCCCGAGGTCCTGGTACACGATGGCAACGTTGCTGCTCACGTCGTGATCGCGCACGCCTAGCGCTTTAGCGCGCTCGTAGCACTCGAGCGCCGCACGCGGCTCGTGCGCTTTCTGATGGGCATAGCCCAGACACGACCAGAACGCTCCGTGATGGGAATCACGCGCTACCGCCACGCGTCCCGCCGCTATTGCGTCAGCGTAACGCCCGAGCGCGACCAGTGCCGTGATGCGTTCGCGCCAAGCGTCCTCGATATACGGAGGCAGATCGCACGCACGTTCCAGATAAAGCAGCGCCTCGCCATGATTGCCGATAGCTTTGAGCAGCAATGCAAGGTTGTAGTACCCCGCCGCTGTATTGGGCGCAAGGTCAATGGCGGCGCGATAAGCTGTCTCTGCATGCTGGCGGTCGCCCGTCGCCCTGTACACGTTCCCAAGCGCGAGCTGCACGTCGGGTTCGTCTGGCATCGACCGGGCAGCGCGCTCCAGGTGCCGCAGTGCCTGCTCGAGGTGCCCATCCTGCGCGTGCCACACGCCGGCGAAATAATGCGCATAGGGCTCGTCGGGATGCTGTGACAGGATGCCTCGCAGTATGTCGAGGGCGCGGTTAACGTCACCCGACTCGCGCGCCGTCACCGCTTCCTGGATGCGATCGGAATGCGCTGCAGGCAGCAGTGCATCCGGTCGCCGAGGCCGGCGGACCAGGGCCTTGAGGACAGAGCTCAGCAGCACGATGTGATCCGTAAGCAGAAGCGCATGTTCTTTATTGACCGTCGTGAGCGGCCTAATAATAATGCAAGGGACCCGGACCACGGTGGAACTAATGCCGGTCCGCCGTCCGCAAAATAACGACACTTAACCCTGAACAGGTAAACGACAATGGGATTGTTCGGCTCTGCATCCGGCAAGGACGTGGACACGTTCGCCAAAACACTCGCGCTCGATCTCGCCAAACGCTATCCGCCCGCGCTGGACAAGGGCGGCGAGCGCAAGTTGTCGCAGAAGCGGCTGACCACGATACTGGAAGAGACTTTCACCAAAGCGGTTAACTTCAAGAACGAGCACAAGCTCGGGGTATACAAGAAGGCGCGCCTCGGCAACACGTTTCGCTGGCAGCTGCAGGAGCTTGGCTACTCGGAAAAATTCGTGGAGACGGCGACAGAAGGGCTCGTCGTATACGTTGCCCGGAAGGTGAGCTGAGCGCCGCCCGGCGCTACTTGATACACACGGCACGCACCTGCGGCATGTCGGTGATGCCCTGCAGCACCTTTTCGATTCCGTCCTGCTTCAAGGTGCGCATGCCATCTTCCAGCGCGGTAGCGAGCATTTGCGCCACACGCGCATGTTCCTGGATGTCCTTCTTGATGCGGTCCGTGCCCATCAAGAGCTCGTGTAGGCCAACGCGGCCCTTGTAGCCCGTCCCGCCGCACACGTCACAGCCCTTCGCCGTGTAGAGGATGAACTCGCCCTTGTCGTTCGCGTAATCCTTGATCCATTGCTGATAGAGCTTTTCGCGCTCGCCTTGTACATCCGCTTTCCATGGGGCGGTGTTCTGTAACTCGAGCGAGTATTCCGAGAGCAGCAGCTGCATCTCGTCGCTCGTCGCGACGTGCGCCTCCTTGCATTTGCACAGGCGCTTCGCAAGACGCTGGGCAAGTATGCCCAGCAGCGCGTCGGCGAAGTTGAACGGGTCCATCCCCATGTCGAGCAGACGGATGATGGACTCGGGCGCGCTGTTCGTGTGTAACGTTGCGAACACCAGGTGCCCGGTGAGCGATGCCTCGATGCCGGTCGCGACCGTCTCCTTGTCGCGCATCTCACCGACCATGATGATGTCCGGGTCCGCGCGGAGGAAGGCCTTCATGACCAGAGCGAAGTCCAGGCCAGCCTTCTTGTTGACCTGCACCTGGCGTAGGCCTTTTTGTGTGATCTCGACCGGGTCTTCCGCAGTCCAGATCTTGGTATCCGGCTTGTTGAGATAGCCCAGCACGCTGTGCAGCGTCGTAGTCTTGCCGGAACCGGTCGGACCGCAGACGAAGAACAAGCCGTAGGGCTTTTCGATTGCCGCCTTGCAAAGCTCCAGGTTCCGTTTCGACAGCCCGAGCTTGTCCAAAGGGATCGGCTCGCCGGCAGCCAGTATCCGCATGACAATGTCTTCGACGCCTCCAGCCGTCGGGATAGTCGCCACGCGCAGCTCGATGTCGAGCGGACCGAATTTCTTGAACTTGATCTTGCCGTCCTGCGGCTTGCGCTTCTCGGAGATGTCGAGGTCGCACATGATCTTCAGGCGCGTGACCAGCGCCTGGCGGAAATGCGCGGGGACTTCGACGTACGGCACGAGGCTGCCATCGACGCGGAAGCGGATGCCGGTCTTGGCCTTGCCGGGCAGGGGCTCGATGTGGATGTCCGACGCCCGCTGGTGGTAGGCGTCGATGATGATCTTGTTGACGAACTTGACCAGCTCGTTGTCGGCGGCCGCGGACTCCAGCGAACTGTCCTCGCCCTCGTCGTCCATCGGGGCGGTGAGGTCCGCCAGCAGGTCCTCCACCGACTGCTCGTCCTGGGAGCCCCACAGCTGGT
>JBLNBW010000038.1:0-18759 GCA_050260255.1 Rhodospirillaceae bacterium
CTCCTCGCAGCAGTGCCCGGATTTATCGACATGCTGTCGCTGCCCGCAGGCCCCAGGCGCACGGCCCTCGTCCACATGTCTCTCAACCTCACTGTCGTCGTGCTCTACGCCATCAACGTATGGCTACGGGCCACGTCGCCCGATGACCTGCGCACGCCGTTCTTCCTTTCCGTCATAGGCATCGTCGTTCTCGCAGTATCGGGATGGCTTGGCGGCAAGATGGTCTACGAGTATGGCGTCGCCGTATCCGCCGGCGAGGAAACTGCCGCGGAGGCGAGTACCGCCCCTGGCCGGCGCTTCACGAGGCACGTCCATTCGTGAGGACAATGCTCGCGAGGCGCCGTAACGAGAGGGCACCGCGCTAATTGCCGTTGCAGCGGCGGACCACCCCGCTCCGTGGACTAGTACGGGCTCTATCTATAACGCCGGCTGAATAGCACGGCAGAGCACTGCCGCGGTCCAGTGCGGGTGCGCCGCGGACGCGAGGGCAGCAATGCCGGCGACGCCAATGACGCCCGCGATCACGAGACGCACCGCCGGCCGTCTTGTGTACGTCCTGACGCCGTTGGCGAGCATGCCCACCGCCAGCATATTCGGCAGCGTCCCGAGCCCGAACGACAGCATCACGAGACCGCCCTCGGCCGCGTCGCCGGTTGCGGCGGCCGTGAGGAGCATGCCGTAAACCATGCCGCAAGGCAGCCATCCCCACAGCGTGCCGAGGCCGAACGCTTTGCCCGCGGTATCAGCCGGAAGGAACCGGCGCGACCACGGTTGGACGTGCTTCCATACCAGTGCCCCGGCGGACTCCATCCCGCGTGCGACTACCGTCACCCCGCTGAAATAGAGTGCAACGAGCAGCATCGAAGCCCCTGCAGCGACTAGGGCTATCTGCTGCGCGGCCGCACCTGGACGCAACGCGAGCGCTTCCTGTCCGACCGCGCCGACCGCGAGTCCCGCAAACGTATAGCTCGCGATGCGCCCGGCGTTGTACGCGAGCGCTCGGCGCCACCGCAGGCCGGCCGAGCCGCTCTGCGTGGCGCACGCGGCGGCGATCGGGCCGCACATCGCCGCGCAATGGACGCCACCCGCAAGGCCTGCGAGGAATGCCGCTGACGCAAGCCATAGGATCCAGCCGCTCACGGCAGCCGCTTCGGGCACCCGACGGGCCGCTGCTTCGCCTGGAGCGGGCATCGATTGACCTCATCGGACGTGCGCTGGAGAAAACAGGTAAACGCGCTGGACGACGCGGCGATTGCCCAGAACGCGAAAAAGCCGACCGTGTACGCGCCGGTGCGGCTCACGGATATGCCTGCCCACGACATGTCGAGCTCGAGCGGATCGAACAGCGTGTAGAAGACCGCGTTCGCGATGGCGCCAACGACGAACGCCGGCCACAGGATCCACATTGCGCGTCTCATCGTCTCTCCTCTACGACCGGCGCATTCATGCACGCGCGATCCTTGACCGCGCAGTTCGCGGCCTGCTCGCGTGTGAGTCGCTGGTTGATTTCGAGTCCTTCACGGTAGTAGTGGGGAGTCACCAGACCGTCGTCGCTCACAAGGGCCACGCCCAGCATGGTAAAGCCGCCGAGCACGGAGACGAGCGGCGGCGCGATGAGCAACCACGGCCAGCGCTGCCGGAACCAGGGCTTTGCATCCTCTTGTGTGTGCATCATCGGCCTCATCTCACCAGGAACCGTGACGTCTCGTCCGTGCGCACGCTGGCGTCACTCACATCTTCGACGCGAAAGACGATGGGATGCGAGCCGACCGCCGCCACGGCCGGGTCGGCGCGTACGGCGACTACGACGGACTGCGTGGTGGCTCCTGCGACCCTCACCGGCTGCTTGAGAACGAGCTCCAAGCCCGGCAGCCCGCGCACGCTGACGATGAAATCCCGCGCTTGCTCTGCGGTGTTCATGATTTGAAGGCGGTAGACGTTCTCGATGCGGCCGTCGCCGGTGTCTCGCACGAGCGCGGCGCGATCGCGCAGCACGTCGAGCTTGAGTGGCGTGCGCAGGTAGAGCGCCGACGCCAGCGCCATCGAGACGACCACGATCAAGGCGGTATACGCGAGCACCCGTGGACGCAGCAGGCTGCGTGCGCTCCAAGCCCTTGCTTCACCCCGTGCAAGTGCATTCTCGCTCGAGTAGCGAATGAGGCCGCGCGGATAGGCCATTTTGTCCATCACCTGATTGCAGGCGTCGACGCAGGCTCCGCAGCCGATACACTCGTATTGCAGGCCGTCGCGGATATCGATGCCGGTCGGGCACACCTGCACGCAGATGTTGCAGTTGACGCAATCGCCAAGGCCTTCCGCACGGGCGTTCGCCGAGCGCGCGCGTGCGCCGCGCGGCTCGCCGCGCCCTGCGTCGTACGAGATGACGAGCGTGTCGCGATCGAACATGACGGACTGAAAGCGCGCGTACGGGCACATGTATTTGCAAACCTGCTCGCGCATCCATCCGGCGTTTCCGTACGTCGCGAAACCGTAGAAGAGCACCCAGAAGGTCTCCCAGGGCCCGAGCGTGAAGGTTGCAAGCTCGCCCATGAGCCTGTGCATGGGCGTGAAGTAGCCCACGAAAGTGATGCCTGTCCAGAGCGCGAGCGCGATCCACAACGCGTGCTTTACGCCCTTCAGCGAGAGCTTGCGCACATTGGCGCGCTGCGCATCGAGCTTCATGCGCTGAAGCCGGTCGCCCTCCACCCAGCGCTCGATCCACATGAAGAGCTCGGTGTAGATTGTCTGCGGACAGGCGTATCCGCAGAAAAGTCTTCCGGCAACGGCGGTGAAGAGAAAGAGGGACAGCGCCGAGACGATCAGCAGCCCCGTCAGAAAAATGAAATCCTGCGGCCAGAACACCGCGCCGAACAGATAGAATTTGCGGGCTCCGAGGTCGAACAGCACCGCTTGCCGCCCATTCCATGTGAGCCAGGGCAGACCGTAGAACATGCCCTGTGTGAGTACGACCAGCACGGCGCGCCAGCTTGCAAACCAGCCGTGGACCGCGCGCGGATATATCTTGCGACGCACTTCGTAGAGCGCGGTTTCGACCTCGTTGCTGACGGACCGCAGCTCCTGCGTCTTCAGTGCAGACTTGGTCACTTGCCGTGGCCGCTCGTCAGTGCTGTGCCGCTGCAGGCACCGCACCGGCGTCACGTTGCGGCGCGGAGATGCGTTCTGCACCGCCCGACAAGCCATACACGTACGCGGTGAGCAGGTGGATCTTAGCGGCATCGAGGATGGGCTCGTGCGCCGGCATCTTGCTCGTGCGGCCCTTGGTGATCGTCTCGACTATCGCGGCCTCCGAGCTGCCGTGCAGCCATACCTCATCGGTCAGGTTGGGCGCGCCGATCGCTCGGTTGCCTTTCGCATCCGCGCCGTGGCAGCCCGCGCAGACGGTTTCGAACTTCTGCTTGCCGCGATACGCGCTCAAGCTGTCGCTCGTCCGCCCGCCGAGCTTGAACAGATATTGCGCCACATCTTTCGCGTCCTGCGAGCCACCCAGCGCCTTCTCCATCGGCGGCATCACGCCGGAACGGCCATGCGCGATGCTCGCGCGAATCGCTTCCGGTTCACCGCCATAGAGCCAGTCGCGATCGCGCAGGCTCGGGAAGCCACGCGAGCCGCCCGCGTCGGAGCCGTGGCATTGCGCGCAATAGGTGAGGAACAGCCGCTGGCCGATCTGCCGCGCTTCCGGATCGGCGGCAACCGCCGTCACATCCTGCTCAACGTACCGGTCGAATATCGGCTTGTAGGCCTGCGCCGCTTGTGCGGCCTCCTCGCGATACTGACCGTTCGAGCTCCACCCGAGTAGCCCCTGATACGTCCCGAGGCCCGGATAGAGCGCGAGATAAATGAGCCCGAACACGATCGTCATGTAGAAGAGCCACATCCACCATCGCGGCAGCGGATTGTCCCATTCGGTGAGATCTCCGTCCCAGGTGTGACCGGTGGTGTCGATGAGCTCTGCGGCTGCCTTGCGCTTGGTAGACATGGATTTGAGCAGCGCCGCGCACGCTACGATGCTCGCCATCGTGATGACGGCGATATAAATGCCCCAGGCATCGTGAAAGAAATCGCTCATCGCCCTGCTCCTTTCGCATGACCGGGCGTTTCGGGCTCGTCCAGCAGCGGCACGCGTGCAGCGTCGGCAAAGCGCGCGCGACGCTTTCCGCTGTATGCCCAGACACAAATCCCGACGAAAAGCGCGAAGCAGACGAGTGTCAGCAGCGCACGCAACGTATTGACGTCCATCCCTTACCTCTTGTCCCGGAGCACGGTGCCCAGCCCTTGCAGGTAGGCGATCACCGCGTCCATTTCGGTCTTGTCCTTGAGCGACTCCGCCGCCCCGGCGATCTGCTCGTCGGTGTAAGGCGCACCCAGAGCGCGCAGCGCCCGCATCTTCGCAGCGACATCGGTCGCATCGAGCTTCGTGCGCGCGAGCCATAGGTACGCGGGCATGTTCGACTCCGGCACCACGTCGCGCGGGTTCGTGAGATGCAGCCGGTGCCATTCGTCCGAATAGCGCAGACCGACGCGCGCAAGGTCCGGTCCAGTGCGCTTCGATCCCCACAGGAACGGCCGGTCGTAAACGAACTCGCCCGCCACCGAATAATGACCGTAACGCTCGGTCTCGGCGCGGAACGGCCGGATCATCTGCGAATGGCAGTTCACGCATCCTTCACGGATATAGATATCCCGTCCGGAGAGCTGGAGCGCCGAGTACGGCTGAAGGCCCACGACCGGCTGCGTCGTCGATTTCTGGAAGAACAGCGGAACGATCTCGACCAGTCCGCCCACGCTGACCACCGCAATGCATAGCGCGATGAGCAGGCCGATGTTGCGCTCGATCAGATCATGCTTGGACGTCGTGTTCATCTTGCTCACTTTGCGTTTGCAGCAGCCGCCGCAGCGACGGACGCGACACGGATATCGAGGACCGCCTCCCCTGTGTCAGCCGCACGGCTCTCGCCCCGGACCGTGCGCCAGGTGTTGTAGGCCATCATCACCATTCCGGAGAGGTACAGCAGGCCACCGAGGAGGCGCACCGCGTAGTACGGATACGTCGCCTTCACCGACTCGACGAAGCTGTAGGCAAGCGTGCCGTCGGGATTGACCGCGCGCCACATGAGGCCCTGCATCACTCCGGCGATCCACATCGCGGCGATGTAGAGCACGATGCCGATCGTCGCCACCCAGAAGTGCAGCGTGACGAGCTTCATGCTGTGCATCTCGGTGCGGCCGAAAAGACGCGGGATGAGATAGTAGATGCTGCCGATCGAAATGAAGCCGACCCAGCCCAGCGCACCCGCGTGCACATGACCGACCGTCCAGTCGGTATAGTGCGAGAGCGCGTTCACCGTCTTGATCGACATCATCGGCCCCTCGAATGTCGCCATGCCATAGAAAGACAGCGATACGACGAGGAACTTGAGGATCGGATCGGTGCGCAGCTTATGCCACGCGCCGGAGAGCGTCATCATTCCGTTAATCATCCCGCCCCAAGACGGCGCAAGCAGAATCAGCGAGAAAAGCATCCCTAGCGACTGCGCCCAGTCGGGCAGCGCCGTGTAGTGCAGGTGGTGCGGTCCCGCCCACATGTAGGTGAAGATCAGCGCCCAGAAGTGGACCACCGACAGGCGATAGGAATAGACCGGGCGGTTCGCCTGCTTCGGGATGAAGTAATACATCATGCCGAGGAAGCCCGCGGTGAGGAAGAAGCCGACGGCGTTGTGCCCGTACCACCATTGAACCATCGCGTCCTGCACGCCCGCGTAAGCTGAATACGACTTCCACAGCGTGACCGGCAGTGCGGCGCTGTTGACGATGTGCAGCAGCGCGACGGTGAGAATGAAGCCGCCGAAGAACCAGTTCGCAACGTAGATGTGCGAGATGTTGCGCTTGACGATCGTGCCGAAGAACACGATCGCATAGGCCACCCATACGACCGCGATGAGCAGGTCGATCGGCCACTCCAGCTCGGCGTATTCCTTGGACGTCTGGATGCCCATCGGCAGGGTGATCGCCGCCGCCACGATAACGGATTGCCAGCCCCAGAACGTGAAAGCGGCAAGCTTGTCCGAAAACAGGCGAACGCCGCAGGTGCGCTGCACGACGTAGTACGACGTCGCGAACAGCGCGCAACCGCCGAACGCGAAGATCACCGCATTGGTATGCAACGGACGCAGGCGCCCGTAGGAAAACCACGGCGCCAGGTTGAGCTGGGGCCAGATGAGTTGCGCGGCGATGAGGACGCCGACCGCCATGCCGACGATGCCCCAGATGACGGTGGCGATCGCAAACTGCCTGACGACGGTGTAGTTGTAGCTGGGATGCTGCTCCATCGGATGCTCCGGCTGAAGGTCACCGGATTTTCGAGCGTGACCGGACCATGCCCCTTGATCTAAATCAAACGTCCGACAGGTCGATGGCTTCGCGTGCGCTCGGTACATCGACGTTCCAGCCGAGCTCTTGGCGCACGAGCTGCGCGAAGCCGAGCGCAACGCCGTTCTCGCCATGCACGACGAATGCGCGCGCGGGCGGCTGCCGAAATCCCTTGAGCCACCCGAGCAGCCCATCGCGATCGGCATGCGCCGAAAGGCCGCCGATCGTGTGCACGCGAGCGCGCACCGGCACGGTTTCGCCAAAGAGGCGCACCTCCTTCGCCCCATCGACGAGCCTGCGGCCGAGCGTCCCCGTCGCCTGAAACCCCATGAATACGATCGCGCTCCGGGGCCGCGGCAGATTGTGCAGGAGGTGGTAGCGAATACGTCCGGCGTCGCACATGCCGCTCGCCGAAAGGATCACCGCGCCATGGCGTATCGCGTTCAGACGCTTCGATTCCTCCGGCGATTCGGTGAAATGCACCTTCAGCGCGTCGCCGCCCGCATGGCATCCCCACGCGATCAGCTCCCGGGTCTGCGGGTCGATGAGGTCCCGATGGCGCAGCGTCACTTCGGTCGCGCGCGTGGCCATCGGCGAATCGACATAGACCTCGAGCCGGTTCTCGATACGCCCGCGCCGTACGAGATCGGCGAGAAGGTGCAGAACCTCCTGCGTGCGGCCGACGGCGAAAGCGGGTATCACGATGTTGCCGCCGCCGCGCGTCAGCGTCTCCGTGACGACCTGCACGAGCTCATCCTCGGTCGCCTGCATGGGCTTGTGCAGCCGGTCTCCGTAGGTCGACTCTACGATAACGACGTCGGCCGCCTCGATCCGCGTCGGGTCAGCGACGACCGGGCGTGACGGCTGGCCTATGTCACCGGAAAAGACGACTTTGCGAGTGCGGCCGTCTTCCTCGACCCAAAGCTCCACGATCGCCGAACCGAGGATATGGCCTGCATCGCGCAAGCAAAAACGCAGGCGCTTATCCAAAGCGACGATGCGGCCGTAATCGATACGATGAAGTTGCGCGAGTACGGCATGCGCCTGCGCGGCGGTGTATAGCGGCCGCGCCGCACGACCGCGATGACGCTCCGCTTCCCGCTCCTGCACGTACGCCGCATCGGGAAGCATGACTTCGAGCAGATCGCATGTCGCCGGGGTTGCATACACCGGTCCCCGGAAGCCCAGCGCGGCAAGCCGCGGCAGTAGTCCGGAATGATCTATATGCGCATGCGTGAGCAGGACGAAATCGATCTCGCGCGGATCGAACGCCAGCGGGGCGCGGTTTTTTCTGTAAGCCTCCGCACCACCCTGGAAGAGCCCGTGATCGACCAGGAACTGATGAGTCGCTGTGCGGACGACATAGCACGAACCGGTTACTTCACGCGCGGCGCCGAGGAAGGTGATGTTCATTAAAGCTCGGGCTTCTGCGTCAGATCGTCCGCGAGTAGCGCTGCACGTCGCTCTCCTGCCTAAGGTAGCGATCGAACACCATGCAGATGCTGCGGATGAGCAGGCGTCCCTTGGGCGTCACCGAGATCCATTGCTCGTCCATGTGCAGCAGCCCGTGACGCGCGAGGTCTTCGAGCTCCACGAGCTCTCGGGCGAAATACGAGTCGAAATCGACGAGGTGACTCACTTCGATGGCTTCCTTTGACAGCTCGAAGTGGCACATGAGCATCTGGATGACGCTGCGGCGGACGAGGTCGTCGCGCGTGAGCTCTATGCCACGGACGATGGGAAGCTCTTCGCGCTCGAGCCGTCCGTAGTACTCGGCGAGCGTGCGTGCATTCTGGCTGTAAGTGGGGCCCACCGCGCCGATCGCGGAGACGCCAAAGCCGACGAGATCACATTCGGCGTGCGTGGAATAACCCTGGAAATTCCGCTGCAGCCGCCCCTGCCTTTGCGCGACCGCAAGCGCGTCCTCCGGCAGTGCGAAGTGATCCATGCCGATGTAGACATAGCCTGCGCGCGTGAGCTTTTCGGCCGCAAGACCGAGAAGCTTGAGCTTCACCTCGGGCGGCGGAATTTCATGCTTGGCAATCTGCTTTTGGGCGCGGAACCGCCCGGGCAGATGCGCATAACTGTAGACCGCGAGCCGGTCCGGACGTAGCTCGACGACCCGGTCCAGGGTCGCACCGAAGCTCTGCAACGACTGGCGCGGCAGGCCGTAGATGAGATCGATGCTGACGGACGCATAGCTCGCGCGGCGTGCCGCTTCGATCACGGCGTACGTTTGCGCCCCGCTTTGCACCCGGTTGATCGCGCGCTGGACGTCGGGATCGAAATCCTGCACGCCGAAGCTCACGCGGTTAAAGCCCATCGCGCGCAGCGCCGCAATGGTCTCACGCTCTACGCTGCGCGGATCGATTTCGATCGAATATTCGCCGTCGGCTGAAAAATCGAACTCGGCACGCAGGGTCGCGAAAAGCTCCGTGAGTTCGCGCAGCTGATAGAAAGTCGGAGTACCGCCCCCCCAATGCATCTGCTCGACCCGCGCATCCCTGTGGAAAAGGCGTGCCTGCAGCCCGATCTCGCGCGTGAGATAACGCAAGTACTTCCCCGCTTTCTCCGCGTCGCGCGTGATGATCTTGTTGCACGCGCAGTAGTAGCAGAGCGACCGGCAGAACGGAAGGTGCACGTACAGCGAAAGCGGGCGCTGCGCGCCGGCAAGATTCCGCACCCCGGCCCATCGGGCATAGCGCGCGCCGTCGAACGTGTCGACGAATCGATCAGCGGTGGGATATGAGGTGTAGCGCGGCCCGTTGCCATTGAGCTTCGCCACGAGCTCGAGATCTACGTCCAGGGACTGGTAATGCATGGATTTTTCCGCTCACAACCGAGACAGACTATTGCCTCGAACATCATCCATTGTGGAGATCGGCGGAAGTTGCGGTTTGATGCACATCAAAGGGCGCCGTATTTGTTGGCCCCAGTGCGTTCTCGACTCCCACATGTAGCCGCGCGAGCCCGGTGCGATATAGGCTCGCGCCGCTGCCATGCAGATTACGTCCGCGAGCTGACTACGGGCGCTCTAACCGTCCCTGCTTGCGGGTGCACATGCCTGTGAACTGCCGTGTACCGGGCTAAAGCGTGCAGCGGGCATGGCGCCCGCGGGCGCGACGCGCGCTTACCAGTGCCCTACTTTTTCGCGAAGTTGCACCAGGTCCTTCAGTTCCACGTCTTTTTGATGGGCGACGATAATGCCATCGCGCTGCAGGCGGGAGAAAACGCGGCTTACTGTCTCGAGCGTGAGTCCGAGATAGCTGCCGATATCTTCGCGCGTCATGCGCAGGCTGAAACGCGTGGCGGCATAGCCAAGCTTCCGATAGCGCTTGGACAGGCTCAAGAGGAACGCCGCTACACGCTGCTCAGCATCCATGCCGCCCAGCAGTAGCATGAGCCCCTGGTCGCGTGAGATGTCGCCGCTCAGGATACGAAGCAACTGCGCTTGAAGTTCCGGCAGGCGTAATGCGAGCTGCGTAAGGCGACCGAACGGGATCACGCATACCTCGCTGTCCTCCAGGGCGACCGCGTCATAGCCGTGTATGCGGCTGTTGATGGCGTCCAGGCCGATTACTTCGCCGGGCAGGTGCAGGCCCGTGACTTTCTCTTCGCCGCTGCGCGAAAGGCCCACACTCTTGAAGGAGCCGCTGCGCACCGCATAAAGCGAGTCGAAGGCGTCGCCGCTGCGATAGAGCGTCGCGCCCCGGCGCACCTTGCGCTTCACACGCGTGAGCTCGTCCATATCGCCCAGCTCTTGGGCAGTCAGGCCACACGGAAGACAGACACCTTGGAGGCAGCAGCTCGAGCAGGAAACCGGCTGAGTGCTCGCCTTGGGCGGACGCTGTGCGACGACGCGCAAGGTCGTGGCTGCATGCATGCCGGGCTCGACGCTCGGGAGCGCGTGCGTGGGGGTGATTTCGGCAGTGGCGAGGCTCATTTGATTTCCTTGCAAGTGTCGACTGCGAGGGAGGACAGGATTTCGGTTATGCGTTCGAAATCGGCGGATTTGTCGAGGAAGTACTGTGCGCCGGCTTCGACGCTCGCTTTCTTGTGCTGCGGGGTGATGTAGTTGCTCATGACGATGCCGACCAGGCGCGGCATGCGCCGCTTCGCCTCGGCCAGCGCGTCGATGCCGTTGCCGCGCTCGAGCCTGATATCGAAAATGCCGACGTCCGGCTCAGTGGCCGCAATACCCGTCACGGCCGCATCGTAAGTAGCGGCTTTCCCCACTACACGGTGCTCGCCTTCGGCCTCGATCAGCTCGACCAGACGCTCGCACACCGCCCGGGAATCTTCAACGACGAATACTTTCATGCCGCGCAGTATGAGCAGTCGACGCTCACGGTGGCATCGGCGGAATGCTGAAATGCCGTGTAGGAAAGGCCTCAGCCGCTGTAGGAGGATTCCTACAACAGGCGCAAGGATGGATCAGACGTCTTCGATCAGACCGTGCTTCATCGCATAGCGCACGAGATCGGCTTGGCTCGTCATGCCCATCTTCTCGAGGATGCGGGACTTGTGGGTGCTGATCGTCTTCACGCTGAGCTTAAGTGCGGCCGCAATGTCGGAGACCGACTGTCCGGCTGCGATTTGGCGAAACACCTCGAATTCCCGATCGGAGAGCATGGTGTGCGGAAGCGCTGCGGTCGCGGACCCTGTCTCGAGCACCAGCCGCTCCGCCGTTTCCGGACTGATGAAAGCGCCGCCACCCGCAACCCGGCGGATCGCTGCGACCAGCGTATCGGGCGCGCTCTCCTTCGTAAGATAGCCGGAGGCACCCGCCCTGATGGCCCGCACCGCATATTGCTGCTCGCTGTGCATGCTTAAGACCAGAACGCGCAACTGCGGACGCTCCGTTTTCACGAGCTTGATGAGTTCGATGCCGCTGCGGCCCGGCATGGTCATGTCAAGCACAGCGACGTCGTAGTCGGCTTCGCGAACGGCCTTGAGCACGCCATGACCGTCCGTCGCCTCGCCGGTGACCGCGATATCGCCGGTCGCCGAGAGAAGCTCCTTCAGTCCCGCGCGCACCATTGCGTGGTCGTCGGCAAGCAGAACGCGAATCATGCGCGCGCCACGCGTTCCCGCTCGCCATCGAGCGGCACGACGATCTCTATCAGGGTCCCACCTTCGGGTAGCGCCATTATCCGCGCCGCGCCGCCCAGCGTATGGGCCCGCTCGCGGATCCCCAGCAGGCCATAGGACTTCTTCGCCTCCAGCGCTTCGGGCGCAATTCCGCGGCCGTTGTCGCGCACGCATACCTTGAAGCGCGCGTCTTCGAGAGCAAGCTCGACCGTGACGCGAGAGGCGCCAGCGTGCCGAGCGACGTTCGTCAGCGCTTCCTGCACCATGCGGTAGACCGCGGTAGCGTGGGGCTCGCGCAAGTCAGCGTCGCCTGTTTGCGCCCGCAACTCCACGGCCGTTCCCGTGCGTGCGGCGAAATCATTGACGAGGTGCTCGATCGCCGGCGCAAGGCCCAGATCGTCGAGCATCACCGGGCGAAGATCCGCGGCGATCCGCCGCACCGAAGCGACGGTGGTATCGACCACGTTCTTCATGCGCTCGGCCTTTTCGCGGAGCAGCGTCTGCTCGGGAGGGAGCCGCGCCGCAAGCGAGGCCGCATCCATCTTGAGCGCGGTGAGCCACTGCGCGAGCTCGTCGTGAAGCTCGCGCGCAATGCGCGTGCGCTCCGCTTCGCGCACTTCGTGCATGGCCTCGTACAACTCCCGCAGGCGCTGATGAGAGTTCGCGAGCTCCTGAACTGCACGCTGCCGCTCGGTGATATCGCGCAGGATGACCGTGTAGAACTTCTTTCCGTCGACAACCGCCTGGGAAATCGATGCCTCGATCGGGAATTCCTCGCCGTCGGCGCGCTGGCCCGACAACACCACGTTGCTCCCCATGCGGCGCATCGTGACGCCCGTCTCGCCAAAGCGCTCTATGTGCACCCGATGCGCGGCACGGAATCGTGCGGGAATGAAGCGATCGAGGCTGCCGCCGATCGCGTCGCTTGCGGGACAGCGAAAGATCGACTCCGCGGCGCCGTTGAACAGCACGACGCGCTGCTGCTCGTCCACGGTAATGATTGCGTCCATTGCGGATTCGACCACGCGGAGCAGCATCGTTCCAGATACGGGCGATGTCATGGGATGGGGGTGGGTCACGCCTCAAAAAACCGGTGTGGAGATGCCGAAGATGTCTTCTCAATCATACCGCAAGCGCGTATCTCGCCTCAATTCGCGCGAGGCTAGGCCTCCCCCACGCTTTCGCCGATCGCGATATGGCGAGCCGCCTCTTTGACGTAAATCAACCGTACTGCCCCGTTCCGGCTTTAACGTTCAGTCGCAACGATCGAAGCCTCGGCGTATCGAAGGAATACTGGATGCAAGATGCAGGCGGCATCAAGGAAAGGCTGGACCGCATACGCTCGCTTGCTGCCGCCGAGCGCTCCAGCACGCCGCCGCCTCCACGCAGCGCGAAGCTCGAGCTTACGTCTGACTGCAACCTGAACTGCCTTTTCTGCGCGCGCACCAGGCAGCCTCGCGTGAACTCCGAAATGCCGTGGCCGCTCTTCACGCGCGTCGCCCACGAGCTGAGCAACGCGGGCGTCGAGCAGCTCGGCCTCTTTTACATGGGCGAGCCGCTGCTGTGCGAGTGGCTGTCCGACGCGATTCGCTACGCCAAGCGTGAGTGCGGCTATCGCTATGTCTTTGTCACGACGAATGGCACCGGTGCGAGCCCCAACCGAGTGCGCGCCTGCATCGCTGCAGGTCTCGACAGTCTCAAGTTTGCGCTGAATTTCTCGGGACCCAAGCAACTGCAGGAGCTTGCCGGGGGCGCCGCAGCTCAGTACCGCCTACTCGTTCGCAACGTTGAAGGCGCGCGCCGTGTCCGTGATGAGCTTCTGAGCGAGACGGGCCACCGCTGCGCACTGTACGGATCGAGCCTTCTCTACGACGATGAGCAGCGTGTACGCATGTATAAGGCGCTAAGGAAGCTGCTGCCGTCCCTCGACGAACACTATTGGCTTCCCTTGTACGGGCACATGGCTGCGCCCGGTTTACGCGCTACGCCACCGCACCACATCGCCCGCCCGGTGTCTCGTAAGGCGCTGCCTTGCTGGTCGCTTTTCACCGAGGCGCATGTCACCTGCGATGGCGAGCTCTCCGCGTGCTGCCTCGATGCTTCGCCGCGCTTCCACATGGGCGACCTCACCACCACGCCGTTCACACAGGTTTGGCATGGCGCGCGTTTTCAGGCTCTCCGCGCAGCGCATCTTGCCGGCGACGTTCGTGGTACCGCCTGCGAGAGCTGCCTCGCATATTGAGCAACGGAATACCCTAATACCCGATGATGAAATCATGAGCGACATCACCACCCGCATCGACAACATCACGCGCATTCCCGCCGAGTACCTCAAGGCCGCACCGCCCGCGCCCCGGAGCGTCAAGATCGAGATTTCCCCGCGCTGTAATTATCGATGCGGCTTCTGTGCCCTGCGCACGCGCGAAGTGCAGCCCAAATGGGATATGGATTTCGGCCTGTTCAAACGCATCACGCGGGAGATGCGCGAAGCCGGCGTGGAAGAAATCGGCGTCTTCTATCTCGGCGAATCGTTCATGAATCCGCGCCTGCTGGTGGACTGTATCCGATATCTCAAGCGCGAGATCGAGATGCCCTACGTGTTTCTCACGTCCAACGCATCGATGTCGTTCCCGGAGGCGGTCGAGGAGTGCATGAAGGCCGGGCTCGATTCGCTCAAGTGGTCCGTGAATGCCGCGGACGATCAGCAGTTCGAGCAAATCATGGGGGTCTCGGGAAAGCTTTTCCATCGTGCGCTCGACAACATCAAAGCTGCCTGGGCCGTCCGTGCGGCGAAGCACTACAAGACAGGCCTCTATGCCTCCTCCATCCAGTACGACGGCGCCCAGCAGGAAAAGATGGAAGCGCTTCTCACCGAGCACGTCGTGCCGTACATCGATCGCCATTATTGGCTTCCGCTCTATTCGATGGGCGCCTTTGCCACCCAGCGCGAAGCGGAGCTCGGCTACCGGCCGACGGCCGGCAACCAGGGACGGATCGGCGCACTGCGCGAGCCCCTGCCGTGCTGGTCGGCCTTCACGGAAGGCCACGTGACTGCGGACGGAAAACTCTCGGCATGCTGCTTCGACGCGACCGCGCACTGGACCATGGGCGATCTCGCGCAGCAGTCGTTCATGGACGCGTGGAACTCGGATGCATTTGTCGCGCTGCGTGCGGCACATCTCAGAAAAGACGTACGGGGCACCGTGTGCGAACGTTGCATCGCCTATTCATGACTTTTCGCTCGGCGTCCGCGGTCATCGTCCATCCCCGGCTTTGATGTAGGTCAATAACCTGCCGCCGATCGAGGATGACAATGTCGTATCACTGACGGAGGTCATATGAATCGCATCGAAGAGCACCGGATTGTCATCGCAACCGACGGCTCCCCCGCGGCGCAGGCCGCACTTACGACTGCGGCTAACTTTCCGTGGCCGCCGGGCTCGCAAGCATGCGCCGTGATCGCGCGCCCGGATTGGCTCGCGGCCGACACCACTGAAGCGCTGGAAGCGTTCCAGGCGACGTCTCAGCTCGCGGCCGATGCTGCACGCGCCGCCCTTTCAGCGCGATGGGGGCAAGGCGAAATCGCGGTCGTGGACGAACCGGCATGCGAGGCGATTCTCGCCCGCGCCAAACGGTTTGGCGCAACGATCATAGCGCTGGGCTGGCGTGGCCATGGCACGTTCCGACGACTCGTCGCTGGCAGCGTTTCGCGCGCAGTGGCGGCCGCAGCCGAATGTTCTGTTCTGATCGCGCGAGAAGCGCGTCCGGTAGGCCGCGTTCTTGTTGCATACGACGGATCCCACAATTCAGAGCGTGGAATCGATTTCCTGTGCTCGCTCGCGCCCGCAAGCGGCAACGAAGTGGTGTTGGTGAACGTCGTTCATCCGCTGAGGCCGCCGCCATCCGCGTCGTTGCTGCCGGCGTCGGCGCGAGCCCATATTCAGCACGCGATTTCAGACATGAATAATGAAGCGGGTCTTAAAGCGCAGAATCAGACTGAAGCCGCCGCCGCGCGCCTGCGAGAGTGCGGATGGAATACGAGCGTCGCGCTGCGCGAGGGCGACCCCGTCGCGACGCTACTCGATGTTCGGGAGGAGTTGGGCGCGGATCTCATGGTCGTGGGTGCGCGCGCGATAACGGGTATCGACCGTGTACTGCTCGGCAGCGTTGCGAACGGCATCCTGAATCACTCGCCTGTGCCAGTGCTGATCTCACGCTGAAGGCTCGTTCCGCTCGTCGGCTGCGGCGGCCTGCACGGTAAGCGGTACGCGCGGCAGTGCATAGCGGCTTTGACCATGTGCCGGAGCTCGGCGCCCCATCTTGATCTGAATCATTGGCGCTGCGCCTTCAACGACCATAATGGCCGCCATCAGTCTCGCACTAAAGGTGGCCTTCCATGGCAGGTAAAGAAATGGAAGCAACGCAGCTAGTCGGAAAGCTGCCGCTCTTCAGCGCGCTCGAGGCGGAAGAGATCTCACGCGTCGCCGCACGAGTGCGCCTGGTTGACGCGCCTCGAGGCACTTTCCTCTTCAGGGCCGGTGACGCCTGCAATGGCTTTCATGCGGTGCTCTCCGGTGGGATAAAACTCGTGCTCGAAGCCCCTCCAGACGCGGAAAAGGTGCTGGACCTCGTCGGCCCGGGGCAAACATTCGGGGAGGCTGTGATGTTCCTCGAGAAGCCTTACTTGGTCAGTGCCGCTGCTCTGGAAGACAGTAAACTGCTGTTCGTGCCGCGCGTAGCGGTTCTTTGTGAACTGGACGTGAATCCTCGCTTCGGACGACGTCTTTTGGCAGGTTTGAGTGCGCGTCTCCACCGGCTGGTATCTGACGTGGAAGCCTATAGCTTGCGATCGGGCAAGCAGCGCGTGGCGCAGTACCTCCTCGGTACGTTACGTCCCCGGGACGCCGGCGCGGGGACCGGCGCCTTCCCTGTCGCCAAGCGGACCATCGCTTCGCGGCTCAATCTCACGCAAGAGCACTTCTCGCGGATCTTGCACGAGCTCTCCGCAGCCGGCCTTATCCAGGTAGCAGGCCGCATGATCTTCGTGCCCGATGTAGGGCGCCTGCGTACACTCGCCCACGAAGGAGCATCACGATGAAGCATGCATTCCCAAAACGAAGCCGAAGCCCAAGGAGCGCCATCCGCACCGGGACGGCAAGTAAGCCACCGCAATACGCCAAGGCAGAAGCACGTGCCACGGACGTCAAAGGGGTCCCGCGGGATTCTTGGTGATCGCGACACTGACGATGTAGACGAAAACGGCCTGCGCGGCGAGCCACGCGGTCACCCGTGTGCGTCTTGTCTTGCCGCGCTTGAGCGCGATCGTGCCGAGCGCGATATAGATAAGAAGACCGATCACTTTCGCGGTGAGCCATCCGGCTTGAAGCGGATATTGCCGCAGCATCACCGCGAGCGCCACACCACTCGCGAGCAGAATGGTATCAATGACGTGCGGCACGATCTTTACCCACCGCGCGGCGAGCAGCGGCGAGTCGAGCATCATCCATACGCCTCGCACGAAGAAAAGCCCGTAACTCATGGCTACGGATGCCATATGGACCGATTTGATCGCGAGATAATCCATGTTTCGCTAGCGGCGTCCATCCACGCGCGGCCTGACATACATCGGTACATAGCGCCACGCCCACACGCCGAAGGCGCCAAGCCATGCGAGCGCCGATGCCAGCATGACGACCGACCCCAGCGGCATTCCCCGGGCAAATTCACCGAGCAGGCGCAGGGCCGCCGCAAGGAGCACCCCGAGATAGCAGCACCACGTCAGCATGTCCGCTTCCAGCGGTCGCCCTGAATGGCCGAGTGACACGCGTGACACCATCCCGAGCGTCATCGCGGCGAAGTAGCCGATTACGAGCAGGTGCAACGGTGCAAGCCCGATGCGCTCGAGTGCGCCGAGGGCCATCGCGGCGCTCATCGCACCGGACAGCAGAAGCGCCAGCGCGAGTACGCCGAGCGAGAGGTGCAGCACGGCGAGCAGGCGAACGCGACCGCTTCGCGCAAGACCCCAGCGCCATGCGAGAAACGCAACAGCGCCGGCCAGCGGCAGATCGACGGCCCACAGCCACTGCGACATCGCTGAGAGCTCCAGCAGGCCGTGAGCGATCGCGCCGCCCATGAGCACCGGCCGCGCCCATAGCGGCCTGTAATCCACGTCCGGGCCCAGTACTCGGCTCGAAAAGAACGGAACCATGCGCGCGCTGACGCCGACGAACACCGGCAGAAGGAAAAACCATACCGCGCCGTGCAGCACCGTCTCGACCAGATCGTAGCGTTCCGTCGCGACCGCAGCCGCGAACAGTGCGTCTCCGGTCAGGCCCAGCGCGAGAAACGCGAAAACCATCAGCGCGTACCGGGCGCTCGCATTCCAGTGCCGCGCCAGCATACGGACGAGCGCGGCAAGGCCCCACAACCAGCCGGCCGCGTGGAGAAGCAGTCCTGCTGCCGTCACGCCACGATGGATTGCGATGCCGGAGTAGAACAGGAGCAGCCCACCCGCCATGAGGGACGCAGCCGGCACGAATGCAGCGCCGGAGGTTTTGGGCGCGCCAAGCCAGTTCGGTCCGGCCGTCATGAGAAAGCCGAACATGAAGAACGGGAACAGCCCGTAGAGCAGGAGCCAGGCGTGGGCCCACATCGGCGGCACACTCCAGGGAATCGGCTGATAAAGCCCGAGATAGCGTCCGCCGAGATCGATAGTCCACCACGCGATCGCTGCCACTGCCTGCAGCGCCCCGAAGAAGAACATCATGCGATGCGCTTCGCTCGACAGCAGCGGCCATGCGCCGTCGGTACGCGCCATGTGCGGTGTGACGCCGGAAGTTTCCACGGGAATTCTGCTCATACGGTTGTCATGCCGAGACTTACCCTATCGAAAAGAGCTGCACGCCGTGACTGCCTGCGACCGCGCTCGCGATCGTAACGAGACTCACCACGAGCAGGATCCAGTGCATCGCCGCGAGAATCGTGAATGCGCGCTCGGGATCGCGGCGGGCGCGCTCGGCGAACCAGCGATGCAGCACGAGCGGCTCGAGCACGAAGAGCATCAGCGTGAACAGCGCCCACACGAGCACCATTGCATGCATCCACCAGTATGAGACCTCAGTGAAACGCGACCACAGGCCGAGCACGTGGACGAGGTAGAGACCGCTCGCGCCGACGATCAGGGTCGTCCATCGCGATTGTCGCGCGAAGCGACGCTCGAGACGCTCGAAAAGCGCCATGCCGTCCGCCTCGGCGCGGCCTCGAATGGCGGGCAGCAATACC
>JBLNBW010000039.1:0-9504 GCA_050260255.1 Rhodospirillaceae bacterium
ATTGCACTCCGCCCGCTGCTGCCGAATAAGCGTCGCAACACTGACTCCGTAGAGGGTCGTAAACGAGCCGGCCACGGGCACGGCTGGGCCAATCGTCACCGGAGCCGTAATCGACTGCGCACCAGCAGGAACCGGCACCACCGCAACCGCAGCGGCACCGGCCAGCGACTTGAGAAAGCCGCGACGATCCACCTAGCAGCCTCGCTTCCCGCCGCCCTTGCCTTTACCGCCCTTGCCTTTCTTCATGCTGCCTCCTTTGAAATACCGGGGATGCGCCCCGGCGCGCTTACACTGCCAAGCCAATTTGCGGGTCGATGCGAGCGCGCTGCGCGTCCGCATACTCGCGGTTGATCTCGAGCCCAATCCACTGCCGGCCGAGGTCCTGCGCCGCGGCGCACGTCGTTCCGCTGCCGGCAAATGGGTCGAGCACCGTGTCGCCGGGGTTTGACCATGAAACGATGAGGTCGCGGGCGAGCCAGCGCGGCATCATGGCGGGATGAACCACGCCGCGTCCCATGTCCTCCTGCCCTGCCGTGAGTCCGCGCCACACATTCCCGCGCATGCCGAACTCGGCAATGATGTTTCGCTTGCGCTCACCCATGGAGCCATCGGCCTCACGCACGGTATTGCGCCCGACAGTGCCGGTGCCGGCGCAGGCATTCGGTTTGTCCTTGATGGGATTGAAGCAACGCGGGGCGCCTTTCGACAGCACGAAGACGTACTCAAAAAGCTGGTGATACCGCACCTTCTCCGGGTGCCCGAAGTTCACCTTCTCGTAAATCATCGTGTCGTGAACGCGGAAACCGACGACATCCTTGAAGTAGATCGCCTGCCTGGCAGAAGTCAGCGTCTCGGATCCATCCTTCGTGGAATCGCCCACGTTCCAGCACAGCACGCCACCGTCGCACAGGATGTCGAACAGGGCGTGCGCTGTAGCCTCGAAGCTCCATGCATGGCCGCCGTACGTCCGCAGGTCGTCATACGGCGGAGAGGTCAGCGCCATCTCGACGCGCACGCCGTCTGCGATCATCTGCCGCATCAGGGGCGCGCAGTCCCCGAAATGGACGGCATTCAGCCAACTCACGCCCGCCTCCCGAACCCGCGCCCGGCTTTCGTCAGATCCATGCCGGCAATTCCGGTCCACGGCTTTACTTTCGGCACCTTGATGCCGGGCCGCATCGGCTGCCAACCCATTACGCGCTGCGCCTCCATGCGTTTGCGGCGCAGGAATGGTTGAAGCTGGCGGATGATGTGCTGCGCCGGCCTGCCGTCGCGTTTCCAGCGGTAGAGCATGTCGCGCTTGCAGGCCATGGTGATGTTTCCGCCGAACGCCGCGGAGAGCTCACGCAGTAGCGTTTGATCTGTTGATCGCAGTTCAAGACGCGGCTTCGGATTGCCGTGGTCGTCCTTCAGGTCGAGGACGCCGGCGGCGTCAAAAACGCCGGCGAAGTAGGCGAGGTCGAGATCGGTCATCGCACATGCCTCCTGCTTTCGTAGCGCGTGACCTTCCATACGGTATGGGGATGCACGTCGAACTTCTCGGCGATCTTCGCATCGGTCAGCTTGCGGGCCTCGGCAAGCAGGCGTTCGCGCTCAAGCACCAGGGCGCGCATCAGACGAGCGTCGTCGTCCGTTACCTTGAAACGGTAGTGGTTCTCGCCGCGGCGCGGGTTCTTGGGGGCAGCCATTACGCCGCCCTCCGCGCCGACTGCCCAGACCGCTTCTCGAAAAAGCCCTCGCGGTTCGGGTTGAAGCACGTCCACAGGCGGGCGAGATCCGGGGCGTAGTTGCCGTTGATCTTGAACTCGCCGCCGCGCTCGCTCATGTCGCTGTCGAAGCGCAGCTTCTCGACCAGCGTGCGGGCCGAGTAGTGGTCACGACGGGTCGCCATCTGATCGGCCAACCCGGCGAAGGCTTCGTAGATATGGAAGTTCGCATCGAGCCAGTCACGGAAGTCGTCGCGGAACAGGTCGGGACGGGTTTCTACGAAAACGAGCGCGGTATGCTTGCTCATCAGCAGTCCTCCGTAATGTCGGAATACCAGCGTTCTTTCGTCGCCGGCTTACCCTTCTTCACCCGCGCCGGGGCGACTTCCTTCGTTTCCATGCGCTCGAGAACGGGTGTCACGCCACGGGGAACGTGCTTGCCGTGGTACACGCCGTCCTGCATGCCGCCGAATACCTTGACCGGGCCGAAGATCGCCTCCATCTCGTTGCGGCAGCGGGCGATCTCGGGATAGTTGCGGGCGAGCTCGTCGCGACGCGCCTGGTCGTCGGCCGTACGCTTCGCGTTGTTTTGCGCGATGGCGGTGTTGCGGCGATCGAGGATTTCCTGCAGGCGGGTCATGCGGCTTCCTGTGCGCGCGTCAGGCGCTTCGGCGCAGCGTCGATCAACGCCTGCAACTGCGGCGTCGGGTTCGTGAGGTGCGGCAGCAGCTTTTGCGCGTAAGGCAGCGTCAGGCGCCCGCGCGCTACAGCCTCCAGCAGCACATGCTCGCGGCCGTGCGGATCATGTCCCAGGGTTGCAGTCCACGTCGGCGGCGTGGCGGCGTCTCGCGCCTTCTGCACGGCGGCGGCGTACGCTTCCTTGAACGCCATGCGCGCGGCGACCGCATCGCCCTCAGCGAGCAGCGGGCCGCACGCGGCGTATGCTTCGCGCATCTCGTCGGTCCAGACCGATGTCTTCGCCTCATCCTTCGGGATCAGCGCCCAGGCTTCCTCGGGGCCGGGGCGGCCGTCCTCGATACGGGCGAGCACTTCGGCCAGCGTCATGCGGCTGCGCAGTTCGCGCCGGCAGCGGACCAAGGCGGGGAAAACCCAGGCTTCCGGGTAGCGGGCAAGATCCTGCGCCATGACGCGCGCAGCGACTTCGGACAGCGCCGTGCCGGTGAGCTCGGCGGTCACGGCAATGGCTTGCAGCAGGCGCTCAGAGACGGCCATCGCGGGCCTCCGCGGCGAGTTTGGTCCAGACGTTGCCGTTGGCCTGCGTGCGATCGGCCTGGCGGGCTTCGGTGTCGGTGACGGTGCGATTGGTGGCCCATTCGGTGCGCAGCTTCTCGGCGTCCTGCAGGAGCATCCCGACGGGGTGCAGCTTCTTCACGTAGAAGGCGTTGTTGTGGCGAACGTAGAACGCAGCGACGTGCGGCGCCTCATCGACCCCGATCCGGCCGACGAATTGCGCCATCTGCGAGTTCGTGGTGGCGTTGCGCACCGGCTCCGAGCCGTGGCGCTGCTGGTACGCCGCGCCGTAGGCATTCCAGGTTTCCGTCGTCTTCGCCGGCTCGCGCTTGCGGGCGGGCGCGGGCGAAGCCCCGGCCGAACTGGGTAGGGAGTCAGGAATCAGTGAATCAGGAGTCAGAGAATCAGGAATCAGTACAAGGGAATCAGATGGAGTCTCACGGGTATCTAACCGTGATTCATCCGTTATTCCCTCGTGCGCGTGAAGATCGTCATAGGAAACATGACCTTGCGATTCATTGAGCGCAGGTATCTCGCTCGGTTTCTCGGTGTGGTGCGGCGCCTGGTGCTTGCGGAACTCGATGACCTGGATGTATCGCTTCGCCCCTGCCGCGTATCGACGGATGAACTCTAACCGTGAGAGCTCCGTTAAAAGTCGGTTCACATCCAGGCCGTCACGGTACGGGAAGATTTCGGCCTTGATGCGCAGTGGCCGATCCTCGAGACGTCCTTCCTTGTCGGCCAGGCACCACAACCCCTCGAACAGCAGCGACAGGAGTGGGTCGCGCGTCCCGAGGACTTCGTTCTTGAATAGGCCAGGCTTGAGATTGCGGGCGCGTGCCATTACCGCCCCACCTTGGCATCTACGGCGCCGGCCTTGCGCGCGTTGCACGAGTCGCAAAGCGTCTGGAGATTGTCAGGGTGATGCGCCCCGCCGTTTCTGCGCGAAACGATGTGATCGGGAACCAACTTCTCGGTCGAGCCACAGTGTTTGCGCTGATACCCGTCGCGGTGGAACACGAACTCGCGCAGCGCGCGGTGGCATGGGATCTTCCCGCACTTCAACCGCCCCCTGATCTGCGGGACGCGCCAGGTGCGGCCGTGATGGTCGGTCCATGTCTCGATGCCGTGTTCCATTCCCATTGCCTTCGTGTCGTCGTTATGGGGCCGAGCTCTACTGCCAAGGGTCGCGTCTCATCACCACCGTATGCTCCGGCACCGCGAACCGATGCCCGCCGCCCGCACAGGAATATCGGGTCCATCCGGCCCACCGCGGCTCGGCCTGATCGCCCGTGAGGATGTACGCCTGCCGGCTCACGCCCTGCGCAGTGCAGTAGTGGCAGCCGATGTGTGGACGGACTTGGGAAAGATCGCCGACTTTGGATTCGAGGGTGCGGGCGTTCATGCGGCCCTCCCACGCAGCCAGCGTTCAAAGTGTTCGTTGCACAGCACGGCGTCGCAGCGTTTCTCGCGCAGCAGCCGTATGGCATCGTCGGGGTGCATGCCCGAGCGGATGAGCGCCAAGCCCGCCACGAGTGCCGAGCGATTGAGTCCTGCCTGGCAATGCACCAGCGTCGGGCCGATGCGCGAGACGGCGTTCACGTAGTCGGCAATGGCGTTCAGTTGTCGCTCGTCCGGTATGTCGTGCGAGTCATAGAGCCGCGCGACGAGGTGCGTCGTGTGCTCGGGCACGGCATAGGGCTCCCACGGGTACAGGGATATGACGAACTGGAACTCGTCGGGCGACGCGCCGACCGGGCATCCGCCGGTCCACAGGTTGTCGGTGATCTGCGAGAACAGCGGCACGGAGAACTGCTTGCCGCCCATACGCGCAAAGCCTTCGATGGGGTGTGAATTGAAGTCGGCGATTTTGCTCATGCGGGAACCTTGTCGGTAACGGGTTTGATGATGGTCTTGCGGAAACGCTCGTAGACTTGCCCGTCGGACCCATCGAGCGGCTTCAGATTGCTCTCGGGAAACACGAACGCACCGCCCTCGGCCGAGACGACGCCGTATCCCTTCGATATGAAGTGGTTGCCGATACCGATGGCGTCGATGGTGCCGACCATGCTGGGGAACGCTCGTGTAGGCTTACAGAGATCCCCGACGACCATCACCAACTGCCCTAACTTGAGTGTCATATTCGCCATCCTTTTGATCGTTGGTATTGGCGGTGCAACTTCTACAATGACGGTGTAATCAAAGGCTCCCTATTTCTGCCCTCTACCTGCCACCCGCTTCAAGCGCTCGAGTGCCATACTCGCCACATGATCGAAGCCATGCACACGAATATCGAGAACGTCAGCGATGAACTCGCTCATCGACTCGTAGCCCTCCTCGCGAAAGAGTTTTTGCAGGGCGTCGTACGTGGCGTCGCACACCTTGGCGCGCACGTCTCTTTCACGTTTCCCGAAGGTTCCGTTTGCGGAGCGCATGAACTCAGTGGAGCGATGCGATGAGCGCGTCATGTGAATCCCCTATGAAGCCGTTAAATAGTTTTCTTGGCGAAGCCTTGCTGCAGGTGGTGCTCGCGCGAACCGAAGCTGCGCGACGAATAGGTGGCCGGCAGTCCGCGATTGCCCCGGATGTCGTCACAGAGCCGCGACTACGACACGCGGCGCCAGCCATTGAGGGTGGGCACCCGGTTACTAGCAGGGACGAGGTGGTTGCGAACCCGTACTCATCTGCGGTGGACTCGCCCAAACGGGAGGCGAGCGGCGCATGTAGGGCGGACGTTGTAACGTCGTCGGCCTCGGGGTTATCACGCGTCATCGTATATGCGGGGAGTTCCGGGACGCCCGTAGAGGGTGGGCAGCGACAGGAATCTAGAATCCCGCAATCGAGAAACGTCCCCGATGCACGGTCCGCGCCGCCCGTAGAACATGAGCGTCGCGACTTCCTTGCGCCGCTCGTAAGAAAAAAGGCGCGACCGGAACAGACGGAGGCCGCGCCAAGGGGGGATACATGGGTCGACGGCATTACCGGCCGCCCGGTGCCGCTCGACGTGCTGAAAAGGGGTATGCTGTGAGTCATACGCTCGCTGCCATGGGCATCGACGTCGGTACGGTGCTTGCTCCTGATGACGCCGTGAACGAGCCGGAAATACCCTTGGAGCCGGTATCTGGGTGGTGGACAGGATTCACGAACGACGAGGATCCTGTCGTCATTTGGCGCCCCTACGTACAGAAGCCGGGCGAGCAAGAGGCGCGCGGTCCGTTCTACGCCCTGTCACCGCAGTCACTGCGCCTGCTTTTGCGCGAGTTCGAGACGGCTTTAGCTCGGATCGAAGCCGCCGATTCGTCTGATCTTCAAACGGTTGAAAATCTGCAAGGGCAAAGTCGGCGGCAGGAGTAGCGGTGGACTTTTGGCCACTCGCAGCTCGCGCCTCGCGCAGCACTTCGTCTGCTGATACGGCGCCGCCCGACCTCGCCTCGACGTCCAAGGCGCGCTCTAGCGGTATGCCGCGAATCAGCCAGAGGCGAATAGTCTCGGCCGTGACGTCCATCGCTTCGGCAGCCATCTTCCGGCTACCGAAATGCTCAACCAATCGTTTCGCGATATTCATTTCTCGTAGTTATACCAACTTTCGTTTGGCGTTGCAACTTTAAGTTGCCCGCACAAAAATAATTGGGCTTGGTATGTTGCGCGCCAACATGGACGCAAAAGCCATCGGCGCACGCATCGTTGAGGCGCGAAAACTAAAGGGGATCCCGGACTACAGGGCTCTCGCCACGCTGCTTCGGCAGAACACGCAGGTGGGCGTTAAGGTGCTATCGCCAGAGACGGTGAGACTATGGGAGGTAGGAAAAAAGATTCCGCCGTATGACAAGGTGGAACAGTTGGTTCAGGTTTTGGGGGAGCCTGAGGAGTGGATATTGTTCGGTATCCGCCGCGGGGAGCAACTACGAGAAGAAAGACGATTCTTGAGCTACATAAGCGATGAAGAAATGCTGCTTTTAAGCAGCTATCGGAGGGCGAGCGATGCTGGTAAAAAAATAATACGCGAGGATGCTGAGACGACGGCGCGAAGGTTCCCAGGGCCGGTCGCGGAGCTAAAGCGATTTCGAGCTAAATGAGTGGGAGGGGGCAATGAGTTGGCGAAAGGTCGGTGCAGGTTCTCTTACGTTGCTGTTATCGGGCTGCGCCTCAATGTTCAGCAGCGGGATGGATGCGCACAAGGGCGGGAACTACAGTCAGGCGCAAAAGATATTTGAGCAATGCGCGGCCAACGGCGACTCGAATTGCATGAATGCGCTCGGGTACATGTACGACCATCGTCAAATATACGACGCCCGCCCCCGCGAGCAGGCTTTGCGCTGGTTCATACTGTCGGCCCGGCACGGCAATAACGCCGCGCGCGCCAACCTTACGCGCATGGGCGTGCCGATCCCGCCGCCTGATCTCGAGAAGCAGCCGTCCCCGATACAAGAGGCTTACATGCTGGACTCGCTGCATGGGCTTGGTGACGCTATCGGAAGCGCGCTTGGCAGGATGGCGAGATGAGGTTGAGCGCAGCGGCGGCGCCTACGCCGCAAACACGGAGGGAAATACAATGCAGAGGATCGTCCTGATACTAGCGTTGCTTGTCGCAGCCCCGGCCGCTCTCGCCCATTCCGGCGGCACCGACCGCGCCGGATGTCATACCGACCACCGGACCGGCGTGTACCACTGCCACTGAATTGGGAGCCCCCGGCCCGGCCTGACGCATCAGCCCGACCGGGGGCAATCCCCGGCAGCAACTGGCCCTTGCTGCCGTAGGTGGCAAAAGAATCCGACCGCCTTATGGGCCGCCGGCTCTTCGTGGCCACCACACAACCAACGACCAATGCAGCGGTCGCTGGGCGCCTAGCGGTCGCTCCCTCATGGGATCAATCATGATCGAGTTCACGCTAAAGCTCCGGATCGACTACAAACAAATGGAGACGCTAACTCTCCTTCTGCTCATGTTGATCCGGTAGTGCACCAACCCCGGGGGCGAAAGCCCCCGGCCCTCCTTATCACGCCCCCCACATCGTTCGCGGCGGATCAAGGCGCGGCTCCTCGTCCTGAAGTGGCCCTTGGTAAGCATTTGGAATGCGAGTCCGCACAGCCCCGGCCGGCCGGGGCGTGACGCGCGCGTCCGTTCTTCGTTGCGGGATCGCCGAATCCGTCGTGGTATTGGGCGGCGGAGGCGGCAATGTTCCAGACATCCGCGCCATAAGACGATCCCGCGGCTCGTACTTGGCCCGCATTGCCACCTCCTTGTCGATATACCTGTCGATGATGGGCTTGAACTCGAGCGGGAGAATCTCGCCCTGCTGGATTGCTCGCATGATCTGAGCCATGGACGCCGAAAATTCGTCATCGCCAGGGACAACCTCCGCAGAGCCCATTGCCTGGTTGAACCCGTTTTGGAAGGCACGCTCCTCCTCGGCCTCCGCTTGCTGACTCATCCGTTTTGCTGCACCCGCATCAAGTTTCAAATCCATATCGAACCCCCTTCTTTCGGCAACTTGCCGACGCTTTGAGGCGCCGCCGACCCCGGTAGACGCCCGCACGATGCGTATGTTAGGCGCATTTTTGCCGCATTCGCAACTTTCGTTTGACTAAACAAATTTCGTTTGGTATCGTCCCTTCCGTAGCGCCTTCTCAACTACGGAGGGGAACATGGAACAGGTCACGCAGCAGACTCGAATCGAAGAAATCGAAGGTTGGCTGAATGCGTATCGGCAGGGCTTGGTGGCTTACGACCGAGCCCATGTTCGCCGCCTTCAGCAAGAGCGCGCCGCGCTGGTGCGCGACGACGATGCGGCCTGGGCCGCGAATCTCCGCGCCGCCGAGCGCGCCGGCTACTAGGAGGGGAACATGACCGCCCCGCGCTACCACACCCTCGGCACCGCGACCGATCTCGGCCTCGACATGATATTCGACGCCATCGAATCGACGGTGGAGTACGAGTTCTGCCTCGGCCCGCATATCTCGGACAACTGCCCCGACCTTGAGGACGTAGAGCCGGAGGATTGGGAATGAGCAAAAAGAAAGACACGCTACTCGCTTACAAGGGCTTCAACGCCGACTGGACTTGCCGTGGCTTCCAATACGAGGTCGGCAAAACCTATACGCACGACGGCGACGCCGAATTGTGCCGCAGCGGCTTCCACGCCTGCGAATATCCGCTCGACATCTTCTATTACTACCCGCCAACAGGCCAGATGGCGACTGTTGAACTCGGCGGTGTCGTTCCGGCTGCGCCAGATGGCGACACGAAGCGCGCCGGCAAGTCGATCACCATCAAGGCGTCGCTGACGATACCCGCGTTGGTATCTGCGGCCATCGAATATACGACGACGCGCTGCGATCCCGTCAAGGCGAAGCATTCGACCGGCTACCAGAGTGCGTCATCGGCGACCGGCTACCAGAGCGCGTCATCGGCGACCGGCTACCAGAGTGCGTCATCGGCGACCGGCGACCAGAGTGCGTCATCGGCGACCGGCGACCAGAGCGCGTCATCGGCGACCGGCTACCAGAGTGCGTCATCGGCGACCGGCGACCAGAGTGCGTCATCGGC
>JBLNBW010000040.1:0-9976 GCA_050260255.1 Rhodospirillaceae bacterium
CAAGCGTCCGCTGATGGGCCGTGTGGCATCGCGTCTGGCAGACGAGGTCGTCGTCACGAGCGACAACCCGCGCAACGAAGATCCCCTGCGCATCATCGCCGACATCTTGAAGGGCGCGAAGAAAGACTGCATCGTCGAGCCGGACCGCGAGCGCGCGATACGCATCGCGTTACGCAAGGCGACGCCGGGCGACATCGTGCTCGTCGCAGGCAAAGGGCACGAGCGCTATCAATCGGTGCGCGGCGTGAACCACCCGTATAGCGATGCGGCCGTCGTGAAGTCGGCCCTGCGGGAACTGTGGCCGTGATGATGACTCTCGCCGAAGCCGCGCGCGCGCTCGCCGCCCAGCTCGACGGGACGGACGGTCCGTTCGATGGCGTCAGCACCGATACGCGCACGATACGGCGCGGCCAGCTCTTCGTCGCGCTCCATGGCGAGCGGTTCGACGGTCACCGTTTTCTTGCGGATGCCGCAGCAGCCGGCGCGGCGGGTGCAATCGTCGCGCGCGAACGCCTGCTTGCCGCGGCAGACCGCTCGGCATGGGCATCGTTGCCGCTCATCATCGTTTCGGATACGCGCATCGCGCTCGGCAAGCTCGCCGCTCACTGGCGCGGGCGGCATGAGGTGCCGCTCATTGCACTCACCGGCAGCAGCGGCAAGACCACCGTCAAAGAGATGCTTGCGTGCGTGCTGCGCGCAGCGGCCGGCGCGTCCGGTGGCGCGGGTGATGAGAAGGTGCTCGCCACGCGCGGCAACCTGAACAACGACATCGGCGTGCCGCTGATGCTGCTCGAGCTCAAGCCCGAGCATCGTTATGCGGTGATCGAGATGGGGATGAACCATGCCGGCGAGATCCGCTATCTCGCACAGCTCGCGACGCCGGACGTCGCGCTCGTGACCAATGCGGGTCGCGCGCACATCGAATATCTCGGCTCCGAGGAAGCGATCGCGCGGGCCAAAGGCGAGATCTACGAGGATCTCAAGGAAGACGCGACGGCAGTGATCAACGCCGACGACGCTTATGCGCAGATGTGGCGGGATCTTGCAGGGGGGCGCAAGACGATCGAATTCGGCGTGAACGCACGCGATGTGTCGGCAACGTATCGTCTGCATCCGCTGACTAGCGACATCACGCTGCGCATGCGCAATGGCGATGCGCAGGTGCGGCTCGGCGCGCCCGGCCTGCACAACGTGCGCAATGCGCTCGCTGCCGCCGCGGTCGGCGTTGCGCTCGACATCGCGCCCGCCGTGATCGCAGCCGGGCTCGAGACCTTTGCCGGCGTCAAAGGCAGACTGCAGCGGAAGAGCGGTCCGCGCGGCGCGGTGATCATCGACGATACGTACAACGCGAATCCCGACTCCGTGCACGCAGCGATCGACGTGCTCGCTGCGCTGCCGGGAAAGCGCATCCTGGTCCTGGGCGACATGGGCGAGCTCGGCGGTCACAGCGCGCAGCTTCACTCCGAGGTCGGCGCTTATGCGCGGTCCGCGGGCATAGACGAGCTCTTTCTGCTGGGCGATCTCTCGGTCAACGCGGCGCGTGCGTACGGCGAAGGCGCGCATCACTGTGCCGATGCCGATGCGCTCGTCGCTGCGGCGGCATCGAAGCTCGGCCGCGACGTCACGGTATTGGTAAAGGGATCGCGGTTCATGCGGATGGAGCGCGTGGTGGAAGCCCTGACAAGAACGGATAAACAGCCGTGAGCGCCGCCGTGACCAAGGCTGCGGCGCGCGGCGCAGGGGAAGGGTTGTCATGCTGCTAGAGCTCGCGCAATGGCTGGCGAAGGATATACGCGCGTTCAACGTGTTCAGCTACATCACGCTGCGCGCGGTGCTCGCCTGTCTCACGGCGCTGGTGATCTCGTTCATTCTCGGTCCGCACGTGATACGCAAGCTCACGACCATGAAAATCGGTCAGGCGGTGCGCACCGACGGTCCGCAGACCCATCTCACCAAAGCCGGCACGCCGACGATGGGCGGCGCGCTGATCGTCATGTCGGTCGCCATCTCGACGCTGCTGTGGGCGGATCTCGAGAACCGCTTCGTATGGATCGTGCTGTGGGTGATGCTGTCGTTCGCGGGAATAGGCTGGATCGACGACTATCGCAAGGTCGTCGAGCGCAATCCCAAGGGATTGTCGGCGAAAGCGAAGTTTTTCTGGCAGACGGTGTTCGGTATCAGCGCCGCATGGTACATCGCGTATTCCACCGGGCTGCCGGCGCAGACGCAGTTCATCGTGCCCTTCTTCAAGGAAGTGGCGTATCCGCTCGGCGGCATAGGCTTCATCGTGATGACCTACTTCGTCATCGTCGGCACGAGCAACGCCGTCAATCTCACCGACGGTTTGGACGGTCTTGCCATCATGCCGTCCGTGATGATCGGCGCGGCGCTGGGCGTGTTTTCCTACGTCGCGGGCCACGCCGTGTTCTCTAAATATCTCGCGTTTCCGTACATTCCGGGGGCGGGCGAGCTCACCATCGTGTGCGGCGCCATCGGCGGCGCGGGCCTCGCATTCCTCTGGTTCAACGCGTATCCCGCGGAAGTATTCATGGGGGACGTCGGGGCGCTCGCGCTGGGCGCGGCGCTGGGGACGATCGCCGTGATCGTGCGTCAGGAAATCGTGCTGTTCATCATGGGCGGGGTCTTCGTCGTGGAGACGCTCTCCGTGATGCTGCAGGTCGCGTCCTTCAAGCTCACCGGCAAGCGCGTTTTTCGCATGGCGCCGCTGCATCACCATTACGAGCTCAAGGGATGGAAGGAAACGCAGGTGGTGGTGCGCTTCTGGATCATCACCATGATGCTGGTGCTGGTCGGACTGTCGACATTGAAGCTGCGTTGATGAATCTTGTGCTGCGAGGGAGCCGGATACTCGTGCTGGGTCTCGGTGAAACGGGCTGGTCGATGACGCGCTGGCTGGCGGGCCAGGGCGCTCGCGTCCGCGTCGCGGACAGTCGCGACAGTCCGCCGCATGCGGTGCGCGTGCGCGAGCAGCTGCCCGAAGTCGATGTGCGGACCGGGCCATTCGACGCACAGACTTTCGCCGCTATCGACGCGATCGCGATCAGTCCGGGCATCGACCGGCGAGAGCCGCTGGTTGCGGCCGCTATCGAGCATGGCACGCCGGTCGTAGGGGACGTGGAGTTGTTCGCGCAGTCCATGACGCGGCGGTGTGCACCGCAGGAGCGTCCGGCCATCCTAGCGATCACCGGCTCGAACGGAAAAAGCACCGTGACCGCAATGGCGGGCGACATGTGCAGGGCGGCCGGTCGGCGGACGGTCGTCGCGGGCAACATCGGTCTGCCGATACTCGACGCGTGGTCGGAGATCGAGGCGGGCGCGCCGATGCCCGACGTGTTCGTGCTCGAGTTGTCGAGCTTCCAGCTGGAAAGCACGCAGACTCTCGAGCCGACGGCCGCCACCATGCTCAACGTCAGCGAAGATCACATGGATCGCTACGACGGCATGGCGGACTACGCTGCCGCCAAAGCTCGGATCTTCGCCGGCAATGGACTGCAGGTCCTCAATCGCGACGACCGTTGGAGCATGGGAATGCGGCTGCCCGGACGCGCGTGCGTCACATTTGGTCTCGATGCGCCGCCGAGCGATGGCGATTGGGGCGTGCGCGACGGCGATGTGCTCGCTCACGGCAGCGAACGGGTGATCGGCGTCGACGAGCTCACGGTAACGGGCATGCACAACGCGGCGAACGCGCTTGCGGCGCTTGCGCTCACCGACGCGATACGCGTTCCGCGCGAGGCCGCGGCAAGAGCGCTGCGCAGCTTCCGCGGGCTGCCGCACCGCGTGGAGCATGTCGCCGACGTACGTGGCATCGCGTTCTACGACGATTCGAAAGGCACGAATGTCGGGTCCACGGTGGCGGCGCTGCAAGGCATGCGGCAGCCGACGGTCCTCATCGCGGGCGGCGACGGCAAAGGGCAGAACTTCGCACCGCTCGCGCCGGCGGTCGCCGGGCGCGCCCGCGCGGTAGTGCTGATCGGTCGCGATGCGCCGCTCCTGCGCCGTGCCATTGCCGATTGCGGCGTGCCGATCTTGGAGGCGTCCGACATGGACGGCGCCGTGGACACGGCTTATCGCGCAGCCCGGCGCGGCGATGTCGTTCTGCTGTCGCCCGCCTGCGCAAGCTACGACATGTTCCGCAACTACGGGCATCGCGCGGAAGTGTTCGTCGCCGCGGTGCGCGCGCTCGCGCAGAGGGAGGGCTGACGTGTTTTACACCGACGTAAAACAGCGTCCGCCCATGGCCGACTACGACCAGCCGCTGCTGTGGGTCACGCTCGTGCTGCTCGGCATCGGCATGGTGATGGTGTATTCGGCATCGATTGCGATCGCGGAAGGCAGCCGCAGCACCGGCCATCAGCCGATGTACTACCTCACGCGCCATGCCGTGTTCCTGGTGGTGAGCCTGCTTTTCGCCAGCATCGCATTCCAGGTGCCTTCCCGCGTGTGGCAGCAAAGCTCCCCGTACTTGTTCATGATCGGATTCGTTCTGCTCGCGCTCGTGCTGGTGCCCGGCATAGGCCGCGAAGTGAATGGCAGCCGGCGCTGGATCAACCTGTTCGTCCTCAATCTGCAGCCGTCGGAATTCATGAAGGTTTTCGTGCTGCTCTACGCGGCGGACTATACCGTGCGCAAGGCGGCGTTCATGCACAGCCTGCGCCGCGGATTTCTGCCGATGTTCGTCGTCATGCTGCTCACCGGCGGGCTGCTGCTGCGCGAGCCGGACTTCGGCGCGTTTGCGGTGATCACGGTAATCGCGATGGGCATCCTGTTCCTCGGCGGCATGAACTGGCGTCTGTTCGCCGGCCTCATCGTGATGCTGCTGATCGGCTTCATCATGCTGATCTGGCTTTCGCCGTATCGCATGCAGCGGGTGGTGGGCTTCATGGACCCCTGGGCCGATCCGTACGGCAAGGGCTACCAGCTTTCGCATGCGCTCATCGCGTTCGGCCGGGGCGAGTGGCTCGGCGTAGGGCTGGGGGCAAGCGTGGAAAAACTGTTCTATCTCCCCGAAGCCCACACCGATTTCCTGCTCGCGGTGATTGCGGAGGAGCTCGGCTTCGTCGGCGTTACGCTGATTATCGTGCTCTTTGCGTGGCTCGTCGCGCGAGCGTTCACGATAGGCCGCCGCGCGGCTGCGCTCGATCGCCCATTCCAGTCCCTCGTCGCGCAGGGCATAGGACTGTGGATAGGCGTGCAGGCGATCATCAACATGGGCGTGAACATGGGCGTGCTGCCGACGAAGGGCCTCACGCTTCCGCTGCTGTCGTTCGGCGGCAGCGCGATTGCGGCGACGTGTGTTGCCATCGGCATTCTTCTTCGCATCGACTGGGAAAACCGTCAAGTCATGCGAGGTTTGAAAGTATGAAGACGTTGACTGAAAGACGAGTTCTCCGCAGTCGATGCTTGACGGTTTCGGCGAAGACTCACTTTCGCTTGCGAAAGTTATGTCGGAGCCAAAACAGGCAGGTCATGAGGAGTCTGGAGGTATGACGCGCACAATCATGGTCATGGCGGGCGGCACCGGCGGGCATATCTACCCCGCGTTGGCCGTTGCCGACTACCTGCGCGAGCGCGGCTGGGACGTCGTCTGGCTAGGCGCCCGGACGGGCATGGAAGCGCAGATCGTCCCGCAGCGTGGTTACACGATGGCGTGGATACGGTTTTCCGGACTGCGCGGCAAAGGACTCATCCGCGCGGCACTGTTGCCGCTCAATCTGTTGATCGCATTCGTGCAGAGCGCGCGCGCGATCTTCGCGCATCGACCCGACGTCGTTCTGGGCATGGGCGGATACGTTGCATTTCCCGGCGGCATGATGGCGTCGCTTCTGAACCGGCCACTTGCGATACACGAGCAGAACTCCATTGCAGGTCTCACGAATAGGGTGCTCGCCGGTGTCGCCGATCGCGTGCTTTCGGGCTTCCCGGACGTGTTCAGGCGCGGCACGTGGACCGGAAATCCCGTGCGCGCCGACATCGCGACGGTCCCGCAGCCGGAGTCGCGTTACGCAACACGCACCGGGCCGCTGAAGCTCCTCGTCATCGGCGGCAGTCTCGGTGCCCAGGCATTGAACGAAGTCGTGCCGCAGGCGCTGGCGCAAATACCGGCGGCGATGCGCCCGCTTGTGACGCATCAGGCGGGTGCCGCGCATATCGACACGCTGAAGGCCAACTATGCGAAAGCCGGCGTTACTGCGGACGCGCGCGCGTTCATAGAGGACATGGCTGCCGAATACGCCGCGGCCGACCTGGTCGTGTGCCGCGCAGGCGCTTCGACGATCGCCGAGCTTGCCGCGGCAGGCGTTCCGTCGGTGCTCGTGCCTTTCCCGCACGCCGTGGACGACCATCAGACCGTCAACGCGCGCTTCCTGTCGGATCGCGATGCGGCAGTGCTGATACCGCAGACGGAACTGACCGCTGGGCGGCTCGCGGAATTCCTGACGACGCTGGATCGCACGCGCCTCCTCGCGATGGCGCAGGCTGCGCGTACGGTCGGCAAGCCGGAGGCAACCGCAACGGTGGCGAACGTGTGCATGGAGCTCGCGCGATGAAGGCCATTCGCGGTGAGGCGTGTAAGAAGTCGATCTCCGGCGCATTCGCGCCGGGAAGACTCGCGCCTTTCCTCCTCACTCCGCACTCCTCACCCCTCACTTCACGGAGGCATCCGTGAGGCACGAGGTCAAACACGTGCACTTCGTAGGCATAGGTGGGGCGTCGGCGAGCAGGGAGCAGGGACCCGTCGGTGTAGTGGCGACGGGATGCGACCGGCCGCGAGCTGCGCCGGCCGCCGGATTGAATGCGATGTCGTCTCGGTACGAGAAGCGATGAGACACAAGGTCAAACACGTGCACTTCGTGGGCATAGGCGGCGCCGGCATGTCCGGCATCGCCGAGGTCTTGCTCAACCTGGGCTACCAGGTGAGCGGGTCCGATCTTGCCGACAGCAATGTCACGCGGCATCTCGCGCAACTTGGCGCGAGCGTCATGCGCGGCCATGCTGCGGGCAACGTCATAGGGGCCGACGCAGTGGTCGTGTCGACTGCGGTGAAGGAAGACAACCCGGAAGTCCAGGCCGCCCGAGTGGCGAAGGTGCCCGTCGTTCCGCGGGCGCTGATGCTCGCCGAGCTCATGCGCTTGAAGCAAGGCATCGCCGTGGCGGGAACTCACGGCAAGACCACGACCACGAGCCTCGTCGCGAGCGTGCTGGCCGAGGGCGGGCTCGATCCCACGTTCGTGATAGGGGGGCGCGTGGAGGCGTACGGCTCGCACGCGCGGCTCGGCACCGGCGAATTCATCGTCGTCGAAGCGGACGAGTCGGATGCATCGTTCCTGTATCTGCAGCCGACGCTCGCGGCGGTGACCAATATCGACGCCGATCACATGGAGACGTACGAGCACTCGCTCGAGAAGTTGAAGCAGGCCTTCATCGACTTCGTCCAGCGGCTGCCGTTCTACGGCGTCGCGGTGCTGTGCGCCGACGACGCGAACGTGCGCGACATCATTGCGCGTGTCACCAAGCGCGTGACGACCTACGGCCTCTCCGAGGATGCGCAGATCCGTGCGCGCAACATCCAGGCGCACGATGGGCAGATGTGGTTCGACGTCGAATGCGCGGAGAACGGCGGACCCGCGTTGTCCATGAAGGTGAAGCTCAACCTGCCGGGGGAGCACAACGTGCGCAACGCGCTCGCTGCGATCGCCATAGGGCTTGAAGTGGGCGTGCAGCCCGAGCGCATTGCGGCCGCGCTTGCGGAGTTCAAGGGCGTGGGCCGGCGCTTCCAGCGCTACGGCGACGCGCGAGCGGCGGACGGAGGGCGGTTTACCGTCGTCGACGATTACGGACATCACCCGGCCGAGATGGCGGCAACGCTCGCAGCCGCGCGCGGCGCCTTTCCCGGTCGGCGCCTCGTGCTTGCCTTCCAGCCGCACCGTTACACGCGCACGCGGGACTGCTTCGAGGACTTCGTCACGGTGCTTTCCACCGCCGATGCGCTGGTCCTGACGGAGGTCTATTCCGCGGGCGAGGCGCCGATCGTTGCCGCCGACGGGCGTGCTCTTGCGCGGGCGGTGCGGGTGCACGGCAAGGTCGAGCCGATATTCGTGGAGAAAGTTTCCGAAATGCCGGACGCGGTGCGTGCGGTGGTGCGTGACGGCGATGTCGTGCTCGTAATGGGCGCCGGCTCCATCGGCGGGGTGGCGGCGCAACTCGTGAAGACGAGGAGTGAGGAGTGAATAGTGAGGGGGCAGCCTTGATCGAGCGCAATCCCCGGGAAGCGGACACGCCTCTCACCTCGCGCCGTCCGCCGTCCGGCTTGCGCGGATCGCTGACGCGCAACGAGAGCATGGCACGGCACGTCACCTGGCGCACTGGCGGTCTTGTGAATCTCGCGTACACGCCGGCCGATCTCGCCGACCTCCAAGCGTTCCTCAAAAGCCGCCCCGCAAACGAACGCTTGTACTTCGTCGGTCTTGGGAGCAATCTACTGGTGCGCGACGGCGGCTGGCACGGCACGGTGGTGTTCACGCATCGTGCCCTGCCGCATTTGCGGCTGGGAGAGAGCATAGACGCATCGGGTGACATCATTGCGGACGCAGGCGTTGCGGCGCCCAAGCTTGCGCGCTACGCAGCGCTGCACGACCTCGTCGGCGCCGAGTTCTTCGCCGGCATACCGGGCACGGTCGGCGGCGCGCTTGCGATGAATGCGGGCTGCTACGGCAGCGAAACATGGCAAGCGGCCGTCAGCGTCACGACGATAGATCGGACGGGCACCGTGCGCACGAGACTGCCTGGCGACTACGCCATCGGCTATCGCTCGGTCGTGTCGCGCCATCCCGCATCCGAGGAGTGGTTCATCGGCGCGACGTTCCGCTTCGCGCGCGGAGTCGGCGCCCAGTCTCGGCTGCTCATGAAAGAATTTCTTAAACGGCGCATTGCGAGCCAGCCGCTCGGGCGGCCCAACGCAGGCTCGGTCTTCCGCAATCCGCCGAACGATTACGCTGCACGCTTGATCGAAGCGTGCGGCCTCAAGGGCAAGCGCATCGGCGGCGCTGCCATTTCCGAAAAACACGCGAACTTCATCATCAATACCGGCGAAGCGAAGGCCGCGGACATCGAGGCGCTGATCGCGCTGGCTCGCGACACCGTGCGCGCGCGCTTCGCCATCACGCTGGAGACGGAGGTTCGCATCATCGGCGAGCCGATGACGGCAGAGGGTACCCGGACATGACCACCAACCGCGATCCGCGCGCATTCGGCAAGGTTGCCGTGCTGTTCGGCGGCCGCAGCGCCGAGCGCGAAATCTCGCTGAAGAGCGGCTCAATGGTATTGCAGGCCCTGCAGCGTGGCGGAGTCGACGCGCACGCTTTCGATCCGCGCGACCAGGGGCTCGATCAGCTGATCGCGCAGCATTTCGATCGGGTGTTCATCGCGCTGCACGGCCGCTTCGGCGAGGACGGCACCGTACAGGGAGCCCTGGAGTACCTGGGCTTGCCCTATACCGGCAGCGGCGTGATGGCGAGCGCGATCGCGATGGACAAATGGCGCACCAAGCTCCTGTGGCAGGCGGCCGGCATACCGACGCCGCCCTACGAGCGGCTCACGGCGGCTACCGACTTCGTCGGAGTGGTGCAGCGGCTGGGCCTCCCCATCATGGTGAAGCCGGCGCGCGAAGGCTCGAGCATAGGCATGAGCAAGGTGGAGTCGCTCGAGAAGCTGCAGCCGGCCTACGAGCTCGCGGCAAAGTACGACGAGTTCGTCATCGCGGAAAAGTTCATCCAGGGCGTAGAGCTCACGGCGGCGGTCCTCAACGATCAGCCGCTGCCGCTCATACGGCTCGAGACGCCCCGCGTGTTCTACGACTACGAGGCGAAGTATTTCGCGGACGACACGCGTTACATCTGTCCCTGCGGCCTGCCGGCTGCACAGGAGCAGCGCATCCAGCAGGCGGCGCTCGAGGGAT
>JBLNBW010000041.1:0-7871 GCA_050260255.1 Rhodospirillaceae bacterium
GCGCGAGGCCATGGGCCTGCTGGACATGGAGACCGCCCGTGCCGCGTAAGCTGCGTATCCTCACCTGGCACGTCCACGGCAACTATCTATTCAACCTCACGCAAGTCCCGCACGACTTCCTCGTTCTCGCCGACGAGGTGCGTTCCCCCTGCTACGCCGGCCGCTCGGGCACGCTGCCGTGGGGCGACAACGTGATCGAGCTCCCGGTATCCGAGCTGCCCACCGCCCAGTTCGACTGCGTGCTTTACCAATCGCGTGCGCAATGGGAGCACGAGCGCGAGCATCTGCTCACGCCCGCACAGCAGCGTCTGCCGTCCGTCTACCTGGAGCACGACCCCCCGCAGGAGCATCCGACCTCCACACGTCACTTCGTGCAGGACCGGAACACGCTCGTGGTGCATTGCACGCCGTTCAACCGGCTCATGTGGGACATGGGCGATACGCCGGCCACGGTCGTGGAGCACGGCGTCATGCTGCCGCGGCCGGCCACCTACAGCGGCGAGCTTTCGCGCGGCATCGTCGTCGTGAACAATCTCGCCCGGCGCGGCCGTCGGCTGGGCCTCGACGTCTACTGCACGATCCGGGAACAGCTGCCCGTCGACCTCGTCGGCATGGATTCGAAGCGCGTCGGCGGACTCGGCGAAATCGACAATATGGAGCTCGCCTCGTACATTGCCCGCTACCGTTTCTTCTTCAATCCTATCCGGTGGACGAGCCTCGGGCTTGCGATCATCGAAGCGATGATGGTCGGCATGCCTGTCGTGGGTCTCGCGACGACCGAGCTCGTAACGGTCATCGAAAACGGAAAAACCGGTTACGTGGATACGCGGCTCGACCGGCTGGTCGAACATATGCAGCGCCTGCTCGAAGACCCGGCTGAAGCCCGTCGCCTCGGCGAAAACGCAAAGCGCTACGCCCGGGCGCGCTTCGGCATAGAGCGCTTCGTGAAAGACTGGATGCAGGTGTTCGACGCCGTCACGTCCTAGCTCGCGGAACCGGTTCTGCTCAGTATGCGAGGCCGGGGCGCGACCGAGTCGCGGTCGCGGCGCACGATGCGACGCGAGCCGCGCACCCCCATCATGCCGCCCAGCACGCCGAGCAGCAGCGAGATCAGCACCGCAACCGACAGCCACAACGTCGCGGACCCCACGACATCTCCCGCCTGACGCGCAGCCGTTTCATTGCTCGGGCTCGCCGCGTTTCCGGTGATCTGATCGAGAACGGAACGTGCCCTCTCGGCGGAGACGCCGAGATCGGTGAGCGCCTGTACCGCGCGCTCGCGATCGATGGCAGCGCCCACACTCGTCTGCGCGGCGCCGTCGGCCATGCCGGAGCCGAGCAGGCCGAAAAGCCCGGTCGTGAGCGAGCCCACCGCCGTGCCGGCGAGCGCGGTGTACAGCAGCGTGGTGGCAGCCCACGAGACCACGCCATGCAACGCTCCGTCGCCGCGGCGGCGCAGCCCCGAGCACCGTCCCGCAACGTAGCCGCCCACGAGCGCAGACACCACCATGCTGCCTGCACCCCAGCTGGCCGCAGCAAGCGTGATCGTCTCCGCTTCATCGCCCGTATCGAGCACGTAAACGCCTATCGCGAGCCCCGCAAGAGTCAGCAGCAGCTGCAGCGCGATGCCGACCGCCATGGCCGCGAACACCGCAGGCCACGAGATGGCCGGCAAACGCGCACGAACTACGGTCGGGGATAATTCGACGGGCATGGCTCGCTCCTCGTATGGCCTGCTGCGGGCCGCTATCGTCTGTGCTTGCGGGCGCGCCGGTGGGGCGCCTTCCAATGCAGCGGGACTGTGGACGCCGGCGCCGAAATGCGACGCAGAAGCTGCAACAGCTGTGCCCGTTGATCGGTGCGCACGCGGCTGCCGTTGCGCAATTCGCCGGCGAGATATGCATCGATGACCGCGGGATGCACATAGCATTTGCGGCACATCGTCGGCGTGTTGCCCAGACGCGACGCAACCGCGCACAGCATGTCCTTCACATGCGTCTTCGCTTCGCGCGCCGTAGTGAAGTCGCGGCCGCTCAGGTCCGCGAGCGCAGCGATCGTGGCGTACCAGGTGCGGAAATCCTTCGCCGTATAGGGCGCCCCCGCGATCTCGTGCAGGTACGCATTGACATCGCTGGAGTTCACGTCCCTGCGCACGCCCTCGCCGTCCACGTATTCGAACAGCTCCTGGCCGGGCAGATCGCGGCAGCGGCGGACTACCGCTGCGGCGCGCGGATCTTCGACCGTGATGCGATGGCGTATGCCGTGCTTGCCGCGAAACTCGAACACGATCACGTCACCCCGCACCGCCACGTGACGATTGCGCAGCGTAGTAAGGCCATAGGAGTGGTTCTCTTTGACGTATTGCTCGTTGCCGACCCGAATCAACGTCCTCTCCAGGAGTCGCACGATGGTCGCGAGCACCTTGTTGCGCGGCATGCCGGGCAGCTTCAAATCAGCGGCGATGCGGCGATGGATACGCGGCAGCGCGCGGCCGAACTCGAGCATGCGCCGGAACTTGTCCTCGTCGCGCACTTCGCGCCAACGCAGGTGATAGCGGTACTGCTTGCGGCCGCGTGCGTCGTAACCGGTCGCCTGCAAGTGTCCGTTCGCCCTGGTGCAGATCCACACGTCGCGGTATGCGGGAGGAATCGCAAGCTTGCGTATGCGCGCGAGCGTTTCCTCATCCGTCACCGGACGGCCCGTCGGATCGATGTAGGAGTAGCCGGAACCGCAGCGACGTCGCCGTATGCCGGGTTGCGTGTCACGGCTGTACACGAGATCGCCGTTGGCTTCCGGCACCGGCTTGCCGACAGGCACCGTGTCCGCAGCGCCGGAGGCTGCGCGCGCTACTGCCGAGACGGCACCGCTCTCGCGCCGTGCCCTCATCGCCGATTCTCGATGCAGTCCATGGAGAAAACAATTCGTAAGAACTGCAGGGAATCAGCAATTCTTACCGGCACTCCTGAATGGATGAACAGTGACCCCTCGCCGTCGCGCGCCACGAGACGACGTGCACGACCGTGTTTCGGCACGTCGCAGCATCATGTGAGCGATGCGCGAACAATCCGTTGCAGCGCATTGAATCACCGGCATTCACGCCGCACGGCCGCTGCTCGCTGCACTTCACGTGCCCGCGCTCTGGCATACCTCTTGCACCTCGTCCCTTCGACGCTCGCAGGGAGTGCATCACCTCGCAGTCATCGTCATTCCCTACTTTGAAAGATACGAGCCGGCTCGCCTTCATGCAGGGCACGGCTCTTGTGAACACGAGAGAGAGGACCACTACTATGGCAAACACCCGAGACCCCGACACCATCGCCACCGGATCCTCGTCGACCACCTCTACCGGAGACCTCACGGGCAGCGCCCGCACCGGCGAAGGCGCAGCCATACTCGGCGGCGCAACGCGACCCGGCAACGAAGGTCCCGGCCCGCGCCTCATGACGGCGAGCACGCTGGAAGGCGACGACATCGTCAATCGCCAGGGCGACAAGCTCGGCGAGCTCGAGGAAATCATGCTCGACGTCACCACGGGACGCATCGCGTACGCAGTGATGTCGGCGGGCGGTTTCCTCGGCATCGGCGACAAACTTTTCGCCATCCCGTGGAGCGCGTTGACGATGGACCCCGAGAATCACTGCTTCATCCTGGACGCGGACAAGGAACGTCTGCAGCGCGCGCCCGGCTTCGACAAGGATCATTGGCCCAGCATGGCGGACGCGACCTGGGCGAGCGAAATTCACAGCTATTACGGGCAACGCCCCTATTGGGAATAAACGGAAGGCGCGCGCAGGCGGAGGCGCGCGCCGTAAAAATGGAGAGTAACCATGAGGCTGCTAGACTCCCGATTCAAGTACGTCCCGTCCACGAGCACCAATGTCGCCTCCACGTGGCGCAAGTTCGGCTTCCGTCCGACCACCGAAGCCGAGCGCCTCGCGCGCCAGCGCCGACTGCAGACCGGCGCGCCGTCGGCGGAAGTCACGCAGCTGCAGCCGGGCAAGCGCAAGATCACGGCCCCGGCACTGCGCCTCACCGTCAAGAAATAGACGCCTCGCGCGCGCGGGCCCGCCTTCCGGGACGGTCCGCGCCCGGGGCGCATCCGGCACGCATCCCGCGATGCGCGGGCGCGATAAATGCAACAACGCGGGCGAACCCATCGCCTGCAGCGTCGCGTGCCACAAGCGTCCACATCCACTTCCGTCCACTGCCTGCATCGCGACACCGCGATCGATGAGGCTCAGGCCAACCGTTTCGGACTTGCGCTCCCGGCGCATGCATTCAGCATTGCCGTTGTCACGGAAACCTATCCGCCCGAAGTCAACGGCGTCGCGCTGACCGTTGCGCGCAGCGTCGATTATCTGCGCCAGCGGGGCCATCACGTAGTGGTGGTACGTCCTCGTCAGTCGCACGAAGACGCCGGAGCGACGACGGCGGGCCACATGCTGATGCCCGGCGTTCCGTTGCCGTTCTACCCCGGGATGCAGTTCGGTTTGCCGGCGGTACGCTCGCTGCGCAAGCATTGGCGCGTGCATCGGCCGCAGGTCGTGCATATAGCCACCGAGGGACCGCTCGGTTGGGCGGCACTGCACGTGGCGCGCGACCTTGGTGTGCCGGCGACGAGCGACTATCGCACGCAATTTCATCGCTACAGCACGCACTACGGCGCGGGTTGGCTCGAGAGCACGATCGACCGCTATCTGCGCGCTTTCCATAATCGGGCGGCGGCTACGTTCGTGTCGACCGACGCGTTGCGGCGGGAGCTGTCCGCACGCGGCTACGAGAACCTCATCATCGTCGGCCGTGGCGTCGATACCGCTTCGTTCTCGCCGTCGCATCGCGATCCCGCGCTGCGCGCCGCCTGGGGCGTCGGCAAAGACGATCTCGCCGTGTTGTACGTCGGCAGGCTCGCGCCCGAAAAAAATCTCGAGCTTGCGGCGCACGCCTACGAGCGCATACGCGAGCATCATCCGCGAGCGCGCATGATCTGGGTCGGCGACGGCCCCGCCCGCGCACGACTGCAGCGGATTTATCCGCACCACCGTTATTGCGGCGTCATGCGAGGGGCAGCGCTCGCGGCCCATTACGCGAGCGCGGACATCTTTCTATTTCCGAGCACGACCGAGACTTTCGGCAACGTCACGCTGGAGGCGCTGGCGAGCGGTCTCGCGATCGTCGCCTACGATTACGGTGCCGCCGCACAGCATGCGCGCGACGGCTGTCATGCGCGGCTGGTGCCTTTGGGCAACCCCGACGCGTACGTACGCGCGGCGATCGAGATCGCGTCCTCGCCGGCCTTGCGCGCGCAGCTTCGCGCCGCTGCGCCATCGGCCGTCGCCCCGCTCGGCTGGCCCCGGGTGCTCGCTTCGTTCGAAGATCATCTTGCAGCGCGAGCGCTTGCGCGCCCACTGCGTCAGGCCCATGCGGCGCACTGAACGCGTACATCTCGAGCGCTTCCTCGAGTGGGAACGCGCGTGCACGCTGCGGCTCAACCGCACGGCCATGTCGCGCGAATGGGTCGGCGTGCTGGTAGCGGTAAGCAAGTTAAGCGATGGCGGCGTCTGGCTTGCGCTCATGGCGGTGCTTGCCCTGATAGGACCCGACGGCAAGCAATGCGCGCTGCATATGTTGCTTGCGGGCGCGACCGCCACCATCGTCTACAAGCTCCTCAAAACGTGCACCGGCCGGCCGCGCCCTTGCGAGCGCCTGGACGAAGTGCGCTCCTGCGTGGCGCCGCTCGACGAGTTCAGCTTCCCTTCGGGTCACGTGCTGCACGCGGTGACGTTCACGACGATAGCGATTGCGTATTACCCCAGCCTGGCGCTGGGTCTCGTGCCGTTCACCGTGCTGGTCGCGCTGTCGCGCGTCGCACTGGGCCTGCATTATCCGAGCGATGTTATCGCGGGAGCCGGCATAGGATGGCTGATCGCGCTGGTGTCGTTCCGCTTCGTGTAGCGCTCCTCCCGCTCAGAACGCACGACTTCGTTCTGCGTAGTCCGCAAACTCCGCTTTGGTCAGCGCCTGCCGCCCGCGCCTCGCGTAATCGAGCACGCGCTGGATATGCTCGACGAGCTGCGGATACTCGGCGTCTGCGGGATGCAATCCCAGCCGCACCAGTGGTGCATTGCGCTGCGCACGCACGAGCGTGCTGTTCCAGATCACCGAGGTCGAGCGGCGCCACGCGGAGCGCGCGCTGTAGACGAGGCTCAAGGCACTGAGCGATCGCCGCGCGCGCAGGAGATGGAAGCGGCCCAGCGTCGTGGTGTACGTGAAATCGAACGCGGGCAAGGCGTCCCACGTGCCGCGGCTCATGAGCCAGGCCGGCGCGATGAAGCCGCGCGGCTCGAAGCCTTGCGCCGCACACCACGCTTTCCCGGCTTCGATCTTCCTCGTCGCCGTCTCGCGCGACACGGCGGCGAACTCGCCTTCGCCCGCCGTATAAAACCGCCGCCGCAGCCGATCTGCAACCGAGTCCGCCGCCGGCGCTTCGTCGCGATGCGTGTAGCCGTGCAATGCGATCTCGTCTCCCCGCGCCGCCCGCGTCGCAAGCCATGCGCGATACCAGGGCGGCACGCTGTAGCCGTATCCGTGATAATCCGGCACGACGAGCAGCGTGACGGGCACTGTCGCGTCCACTTCCGAAATCGCGGCGAGCAGGCTCCGGCATGCCGCCCAGGTGAGCGGCGAGACGTCGTGCACCGATACGCACAGCGCACGCACGTCAGCTTCCCGCCAACTGCTGATAGCGCTGCAGCATCTGTTCGAGGAGCCGCGGCCATGCGTACCCTTCGGCGACGCGCCGCGCTTGCAGGCGCATCTCGCCCAGGTCGCGCGCGAACAATGCCCTGATGCCTTCCGCAAAGGCGTCGGCATCGCCCGGCGGCACGAGCACCCCGCAAGGCGGCGTGACGATTTCGGCGATGCCCGCTTCGTTGGCGCCGATGACCGGAACCCCGCATGCCATAGCCTCGAGTGCCGCGAGACCGAAGGTTTCCTGATCGCCTGCATGCACGAATGCATCGCAGCTCGCGAGCACCGCGGCAAGTCGATGCCGTTGGGCGATGAAAGGCAGGACCCGGACGTTTGCGGGAAGCGGCGACGGCAACGATCCGGCGCCCACCAGCAAGAGCTCGTACGGCGCGCCGAGTGCGCGGACGGCATCGATCAGCACCGGGAGATTTTTTTCGAAGGCGAAGCGGCCCGCGTAGACGAGAAGTCGCGCGTCGGCCGATGAGGCGAGCGAGGCACGAACAGTGTCGGAACGGCGCCCGGGATGGAACAGCTCCGTATCCACGCCCAGCGGCTGATGTCCCACGCGGGTGATGCCCCAGCGCTCGAGCTTGCGCACGAGAAACGCACTCGGCGCGAGCACCATGTCGAATTCCCGGTAGAGCCGCCGGAAGTAGCGTCCGGCGAGGCGTTCGGCGCGAGCACCATAGCGCGTGGCGAGAAGCCGCGGCAGATCGGAGTGGCAGAACGCCACGGCGCGGGCGGCGAGTTTGTCCCGCGCTCGCAATGCGGCCCAGGCAAGATGGTACGGATCGCCCGCTTCGATGATGTGAGGCCGCAATCGCGCGATATCGTGAGCGGCGCGACTCACACCGACCGGCAAGCGGTACCCGCCCGACAGCGGCAGCGGAACACTGCGCAAGCGCAGCGTTCCGTCATCGGCCGGACAGCCGTTGCGATCCGGAACGACCAGGGTATGGCGATGTGCGCGCTGGCGCAGCCACGCATGCTTCACGTCGAGATAACGCCGTATGCCGCCGCTTCTCGCGGCATAGAACATCGTCACGTCGGCGATGTGCATGGCTCATGCCGCGTTACGGCAACCGCATGAAACTCGCGTACGAGGGCTGCGATGCTTCAACCAC
>JBLNBW010000042.1:0-29332 GCA_050260255.1 Rhodospirillaceae bacterium
CACATCCGTGTCGTTCGTCAGCACGTTCCCCGACACCGGCGCGCCGTCTTCGCCCACCGTGTTCACATCCGCCACCGCCACCGGCGCATCGTTCGTCCCGTGGATAGTGACAGTGATCGTCTCCTGCACAGGCGTGCCGCCCAGTGTCGTGAACTCGAAGCGTGCGATACGCGCCTGTTCCGGGCCGCCCTCGTTGTCGTCATAGACCGCGGTCCACTGCGCAGGAATGGACGGATTGCCCTGCAGAAAGTCCTTGAGGGTCGCGCCCGACGCAACCGGAATCCATGAGCGCGATTCCGCGTCGTACTGCGCCTCGACGATCTCATCGAAGCCGACTTGCGCCTTCATGAGCCCGCTGGCGGCGTCGAAGCTCCACGTCTGCTGTCCGTCGTTGCGCTGCACGGCAATGAACGTCTTCGATCCGACGACGAGCCGCGCTTCCACCTGCTCTTCCAGTCCGACGTTCTGCTCGTCGGCGGAAACCGGCGTGGTGAATGGCGCTTTCTGGAAATCGGTGTAGAGCGTGAGCTTGCTGCTGTCCAGCTTACCCGCCTGCATTCCTTCGAGGAACTCGGTCGGCAGCGTGAGCACCGTCGTCTGGTCATGGCCGGAAGTGAGCGGACTTCTGCCGTCGCCGATCTGTACGGTCGTGCTCAATATCCTCGGCCCGCTTACAACGAACGTATCGACGAGCGTTTCGCCTTCGCCGAGGGCCTGGACGGCGGGATCGTCGTTGTTCACCGTGTAACTCCAGGTGCCGTCCGATCCGAGCGTCGCCGTGCCGTGCTGCGCATCAGACTGCATGGACCATCCGCCGGCCGCACCACCGGGCAGCGCTCCTGTAGCGCTCTCAGGCTGCGGCGGATTACGGGTGAGCCCGTCCTCGTAAACGTCCGCCGTGCTCGAGCTCACGGAGATCGTCGCGGTAGCTGTATCCGCGTAGGCGCCGGCCTCGTCCCGCGCCACGAATTCGAAATTCGTCTGCCCTGTCCACCCGGCATCCGGCCTGAAGTAAAGCGTGAGGCTGTCGTTCGTCGCAGCGTACTCGGCACCCGCCTCCACGATGTGCGTCATCGATGCATCGGTGTACAGCGTGCCATGGGCTGGCAAGCTCGACAGGACGAACGTGCTGACCGTCCCATCGGTATCGAGAGCAGAGAGCTGAACCGCGACGGAACTTGCACCTTGCGCGCTCGTGTTGAGCGCCACCGGCCCGTCGTTCGTCCCCGTGATCGTAATCGTCAAGGCCGACGTCGCCGTATCGCCATCCGCATCTCTTACGGTATACGTGAAGGTCTCGGTGAGAAATTGCCCCGGTGCGAGGCGCTGGACCTCGGTAATGCCGTTGTCGAGCACATAGCTGTAGCTGCCGTCGGCATTTTTTGTCAGCGTGCCATACTGTGCGGCCTCGTTGCCCCACGTCACGGTGTGCAGCGCTGCGGTTCCGTCACCCAGCGTATCGTCGACGAGCACATTCCCGGTGATCGCAGTATCGGCGTCCTCCGCAATCGCCGCAGAATCTGCAACGGCTTGCGGTACATGATCGACGGTGACATTCGTCACCGTAAGACTCAGCGCACTCGTCGCGTCGTTGCCCGCAAGGTCCTGCGTGGCCTGCGAATCGTCCGAGACACTCGGGTCGACATACGCCACCGTGACGATCTGCCCCGCCGAAACCGGTGCGGCGAGCGTGAGGGTCACGGTGCGCGAAGTGCCATCGACCGCTATGGCCGAAACACTGCTCGGAACACCATTTGCCGTGACGATATAGGCGCTCGGTGAGGCTCGATTCGTGTCGTCGAGATCGACCGAATCCGAATAGGACAGCGTCAACCTCGATCCATCGACAACGGCCTGCGTGAGAGCGGGCGCGGTCCGATCGAGGGTGATCGCGAGCGAGCTCGAAGGCGTGCTTTCGTTGCCCGCCTTGTCGGTCACCGTAGCGGTCAGGCTCTTGACGCCGTCAGCGCCGAGGCTTGCGGTCGTGACGTCCACGTAACCGGCCTGCACATGCGCCGACGTGAGAGTCGCCGTGCCGACGACCGCGCCGCTCGACCGGACTGTCACCACATCGCCCACCACCGGCGCACTCGCTCCGCTTCCGTTCAGCGCAACCCTGATAGTGGGCGTATCGTCCGCCGTGATGCGGTCGCTCGAACTCGCACCGGTGTCGCTGGTCGATAGCAGCGCGAGTGTAGGTGCCTGCGGGGGCGTACGATCGAGAGTCAGCGTAAGCGGGCTGGACGCTGAGCTCGTATTGCCGGCGGCATCAGTGACCGTCGCCGTGAGAGTGTGCGTGCCGTCGCCCGCGACGCTTGCCGTGGTCACGTCCACATATCCTGCCTGCAAGTGCGCGGACGTGAGGCTCACTGTGCCGACCAGTACCCCGTTCGCCTGAACCTTCACCACGTCGCCAGCGAGCGGCGCACTCGCTCCGCTGCCGTTCAACGCGACCCTGACAGTCGGCGTGTCGTCGGCAGTGACGCGATCGGACGTGCTTTGTCCGGTATCGGAACTCTGAATGAGCGACAGAGTCGGTGCGTCGGGGGCGGTCGTGTCCGGCACGACAGTCACGACGGAGCTCAGTGCCAACGTCGTCGCATCATTGCCGCCGGCGGCCGAACCGCCGCTATCCGTGATACGCGTGATCGTCGCGATGCGCTGGCCCGCCGTCGGGTGCTGGCTCACGTCGCGGTAGCCTATCCCGCTGATCAGCGACTGCATCCCGCTTGCGCTCAAGCCGCTCGCGCTGGCAAGCGTGATGGTCGCGGTATTACCGCTCGTCGTCACGGAATAGGCGACGCTATTTGTTCCGTCCAAGGTGCCGGCAGTGCCATTCGTCAGAGCGAATTCCGTCCCGCTCACCGTCAGCTTCTCGGACGCGCCGTCGGCGATCCCGCTCACCGTAAGCGTCAGGCTCGTGAGAGACTGGGTTGATTCGACGGCACCAGCGGTTGCGCCGGCGAAAAGCGCGACTGGCGAAGCGAACTGGTTGTACGTGGGACCGAGTGCCGTGACGCTGTGCGTCGGCGCATCGTTAACCGGAACCACATTGATGACGGACGTGACCGACAAGGCCGCCGTATCGACACCGCCGTTCGCCGTGCCGCCCGTGTCCTTCAACTGAGTGAGAGTGAACGTGCGCGCCCCGCCGGTAGGATCGTCGACGTTCTTGTTCTGATACCGAATACCGTCGATCACCGATTGCGCTTCGGATGTCGAGACGCCGGTCAGCTTCGCGAGCGAAACCGTAGCGGTATCGCCGCTCACGGTGACGCTGTAAGTCATCAAGCGGCCGAGGGTGATGCCGGCGCTGTTCCCGCCAAGACTGAGGGTTGTGCCGTCGACCACTACCGTTTCGGACGCGCCATCGCGCAGTCCGGACACAGTGAAGGCGAGCCCACTGATGGATTGTCCGGATTCGACGGTGCTCACGCTCGAGCCGCTGAACACCGCCACAGCTGCGCCCTGAACGCCGAAGCCCGCCCCTTCGCTGAAGGATGAATTCGAAGCGGCAACGGTGACCGTCGGCGCATCATTGCTCGAAACGATGGCGCTCTGCGTAATCGTGTACGTGCTCGTCGAGTAGTCAGTCGTGCCGAACTTCGTGCCGCCCGAACCGGGAATGGAGTACCTCGTCCCATCCGAACGCGAGACAGTGTCGCTGCTCGAGACGACGTAGTAGCTCAGCGTGCCAACAGTGCCGCTGTAGTTGCCTGTCGGCAGGAACCGTATGCTGTTGGTCGTGCCGTTGCTCGATAACCACAGCGCGTTGTTCGTCGAGACCGTCCCTACGGCACTCCATGTCGTGCCGCCGTCGGTCGAGTACTGCCACGTGCCTTGTGCGGACGTCGCGTTATTCGCCGTAATGACGATGCCCTTCAGCGTGTCGTTCGCATTCGGGTCATTGAACGTGATCGCCGAAACGTCGAGGTCGACGGGCGTGCCGTCTTCGGCAAACGAGGCGATCGTCTGATTTGCCGATGATGGTGGGCTCTGGGCAGCGAACTCGACACCCACCAGCCTGTCTGCAAATCGCAGCGTTCCGTGGTCGTCTTCAGACACGATGTCCTGAGCCTGGTCGGCCGTGAGCGCCTGGCCGACTATGCGGTCGGCGAACAACTGACCTTCGTCACCGATCGTGTCTACGCCGAGATTGATGCGTTGATCGAGCGCATGCCCCAGTTCCTCCAGCACCACACCGGCGACCTCTTTCGCCGTCGCTGTTTTCAGCATATCGGCATTGAGATAGATCGCTTCCTTTCCCTCCGCGCCGACCGCAGCATATGCACCGCCGTGCACGCCGAGCACCTGGCTCGACACGACCTCGACACGGACCTCCAGCGTGCCGTTCTCGATTTGGGCTCTCAACTGCTCGACGGCGGCATCGAAATCGGCGCTCGAGCGCGTGCCGCCGAAGATCTCCGTCATGACAGTTTTGAATTCGGCGCTCTCCGCAAACTTCTGGAGTGACTGCTCGACGATATCGATGGACTGCCGGAGGTTTTCCCGTGTCTCGGCGTCCAGAAGATCGGTGGAGATAATCGAAACGTTCGTGCGCTCTGTGCCGGCACGAGGCTCGACAACGCGCGCCGCCTCACCGGGCTTTTCGATGGCCGGAGCGGCTCCAGCCTCATCCGCGGATACCGTCTTATCGGCCCCGGCCTGGTCGGTGGTGAGGACAGTGGATTTGCCGTCGACCGGTGCTGGTTGCGTGCCCGCCTCGCCCGCGGGGGCCGCCGCGCCTGCTTGGGGCGCAGTGGGAGCTTTCGCCCCGGCATCCGGCTGATGCACGTCGGTGGGGCGGACCTCGGTCAACGCCTCGCCCTCGAACAGCATCCGCGGTTCGAGCGCTATGAGCCGGGTGCGGCGCGGCTTTTTCGTCCCCGTTTTTTCGTCCGCCGGCTTGCGCCTCGTCGCTTCCGTATCTTTCTTCACTGGCCACCCCTCTTGCCGCGCTTTTCTATTCATCGTTCGCGGCGCAACTAAGGAACCTTATTGTCGTCGATTGCTGCAAAGATACTATGCCGCCCGACTCCTGGGCGCTCATTCGCGTTAGCCACTGCGAGTGAGCACAACGTGCTTCGATTGCTGCGTCACACCAAACCGGCATCAAGGGATCGGGGTTCGCCGTACAGTCCGGCCCCGCGCCAGCGCTGCCATGCGGGGCCAACGAACACCTAAAAGGAAACAGACATGTGATCCCCTGTCGATGCCGGACCAGTGCCGGCGCGCTTCAAAGACGAAGCTGGTTTACGTCAACAGGGGCTGAGAGAAAAAACCGGCCGCCTTTTGTTGGCAGTCCCGCCGTCATGGAGCCTGAGAGGCCCTTTAGACCGGTGACTTTGCGTGCTTGCCTTTCAGCAAGCGTGCCCTTGTAAACTCGCCGGCGAATATAGGGAAAAAAATACAACTTGTCAATGGCATACGAGAAATCTATACGGACGGACGCAAGACGCCCGAAACGGCGAAAAACTGCGATGACAATTGCATTCCCGTGACGGATTTCTCTTGACGCCGACCGCGCCGTGGGAGGCGTTTTACCAATCGAAATCTCGGTGGCGCATGACGACTCGTTCACGTAGACGGTGACCGGGCCATGCTCTTCCCTACGTCCGTGATATGAACGCGGCCCACACCGAACGCATACGTCCGCTTGCGCGCGCCGAGACAGGACGTGCACACTCGGAACATCGCGATATGGGTGCCACGAATGAAGAACGAAGTCCGCATGTTGTCTGCGAGTGGGCTGCTGGGCTACGGTTTTCCGGAAAAGTCGCTAAAGCGCGGCCTGGAACGAGGTCTCGACATGGTCGGCGTCGACGGTGGCAGCTCGGATCCCGGGCCGCATTATTTGGGCTCCGGCAAATGCGTGAACAGCCGGATGGCCATGAAGCGGGACATGGCGCTTCTGTTGAGAGCCGCGATTGCGCACCGCATACCAATGATCATCGGAACATGTGGCGGAGCCGGCGGCGAACCGCACCTTAAGGCTTGTGTCGAGCTCGTGCACGAAATAGCGCGCGAGGACGCCTCGCACTTCAAGCTTGCGGTGATCCATTCGGAACAGGACAAAGACTGGCTCAAGGACCGACTGACCGCGGGAAAGATTACGCCGCTCGGCAGCGCGCCGCCGCTCACCTCCGAGGTGATCGACCGCTCGGAGCGCATCGTCGGAATGATGGGGCCCGAGCCGTATCTTGCGGCACTCGAAGCCGGCGCACAGGTGATCCTCGCTGGCCGCAGCACGGATCCCGCGCCGTGGGCCGCGCTCGCGATGCATCATGGCATGCCGCCTGGACCCTCGTGGTACGCAGGCAAGATGCTGGAATGCGGTACCGGCGCGGCCGTGCCGAAGGGCCATGATTGCCAGCTTGCGTTCGTCACCAAGGACCATGTCGACGTGGAGCCGGCAAGCGAAGAGCGGCGCTGCACGCCGCTTTCCGTTGCCATACAGGCCTTGCACGAGAATGCAAGCCCGATTGTCCATACGGAGCCGGGCGGCAAGCTCGACACCACGGACTGCCGCATCGAAGCGATCTCCGACCGCGCGGTGCGCATTTCCGGTATGCAGTGGCGGCCGCAGCCTTACACGGTGAAGCTCGAAGGTGCGGAGCGCGTCGGATACAGCGCAATGACGATTGCCGGCACGCGCGATCCTTTGCTCATTGCACGAATCGACACGTTTCTCGAGACGGTGCGCGAGCAAGTGGCCTTCAAGACGTCGGGATTCAACGTGCGGGCGGACGACTATCAGCTGGTATTCCGCCTTTACGGCCGCGACGGCGTGATGGGGCAATGGGAGCCGGAGCGCGATCGGTCGGCACACGAGCTCGGCATCGTCGTGGAAGCGATCGCGGCGACACAGGAAATCGCAAGCGCAGTGAATGCCATTGCGCGCGTGACGCTGCTGCACACCGACTTTCCGGGACGGTTATGCAAGGAAGGGAACATGGCGTTTCCGTTCTCGCCCTCGGATATCGAGCGAGGACCGATCTACCAGTTCACCCTTCGCCACGTCGTCCGGCCGGACGATCCGCTCCAGATGTTTCCTATCGAATACGAAATGGTGTGACGATCATGGCCAAGCTCAAGGATATTGCCAAGGCATGCAAGAGCAAGAACGCAGGCCCGTTCGAGATCACGATCGATGTCATGTTCGACGATGCGGCGACATTCGACGCGGTCAAGGCGACAGGCGTCATCAGCCCTGCACTTTTCGCACGGCTCTACGGCGTGCCGGAAGAGGACGTTCAGTTTTCCGTGTATCCGCCGGCGTTCGCATTCAAGGCGTCTTTCGAGCGGCCTACGCCTTCGGGGGCGGTCGGCGATACGGACGTGTACGGCGCGCAACAGCACGCGCCGCTTCTCGACGTCGACATCCCGATCTAAGCTTTCGTCAGGGTTTCGGCGGCGACTTGAGAAGGCCTGCTTCCAGCATGAGCGGAACGGCTTTTTCCGCGCTCGACTTCGCAAGCCGCTCCATGTTCGCGCTGCCGAGCGGCGGACGCTCGGCCTGGTTGTCCGCGAGAAATTTCGCCCAGCGCGGGTCGGCCATCACCTTCTCGTAGAGCTTAGCGTAGAAGTCCTTGGCTGCCTGCGGAATCTCGGATCTCGCCACGAAGCCCCGGAAATTGCCCTCGACAATGTCGTAACCGACGTCGCGGAATGTCGGCACGGTCGGTGCGGCGCGATGCCGTTCGGCGGCCGCGATGACGACGGGCTTGAGCAGCTCCTCCTTGCCGAGCAGGTCGCTCATGTCGCCGACGCCGATCGCGACGTGTTTGCCGGCGACGGCCGTGTTGAGCAGCGCGCCGTCCTTGAACGCGACGTACTTCCCCTTGTAGCCGAGCCGCTGCCAGATGACATTGGTGATCAGCCATTCGACCGTGCCGACGAACGGTCCTCCCCAGCTTTGTTCTCCAGGTTTCGCTTTCCCGTCCGCTATGAGCGCCTTGACGTCGGCATACGGGCTGCCGGTATAGGTGAATATCGTCAGCGGCGAGTTCATCGTAAGGCCGACGTAGTGGTACTTGAGCAGCGGATTCGGCATGTCGGGCTGCGTCAGGAAATTCACCGTGTACGAGCGGGTCATGCCGAACAGCGTCAGCCCGTCGGCCGGCTGGCGCAGCACGTAATTGGTCGCGATGATGCCCGAGCCGCCGGTGCGGTTATCCACCACGAATTTCTGCTCGGTGTACTTGCCGGCGATGTCGATGAACGTGCGCACCATCGTGTCTATGCTGCTTCCCGGGCCACTGCCGGAAACCACGGCCACGGTGCGATCACGCGCGATAGGTGGAATCGTGTCCTCGGCTGCCCGAGCGGTCGCTCCGGCGCAGGCGATGAATAACAGGACCAACGGCAATGCCTTGTCCATCATTGTTCTCCTCCTCCTTTTTGGGACGGTCACGTGGCCGGCAGGCCAATCTACTTCATCGCATGGACGAAGTCGAGCTGCGGCGCCTACTCGTCCGCAAGCCCGTCGATGCCGCGCTCCATCGCATACAGAACGAGTTCCACACGGCGGCGCACACCGAGCTTGGCGTAAATCGATGCGAGATGGTTGCGCAACGTGTTGGGGCTGATCTGCAGCGCGTACGCGATGACCTTGTTCGGAGCGCCTCTGTGCTTGACGAGCTGCGAGACGATCCAGCGCTCGCGTCCGGTCAGACGGTCGTAGCCATCCGCTGTTCTGGCGGGGCCGGGACCCCGGCGATAGACAGGCGCGAACGATGCCGTGGACCGGTGCAACGGGTCCGTCTCCGCATCATTCGTCGAAGACATGTTTCCTGCGCTGCCGCTCTTCTTTTTCAATCGCTTCTCCATGCCGCTGCGAATAGCCTGCCCGGAGCATCGGCTGTCCGGTCAGTGCGCCACGTGCTTAGCAATCGATATGCCGCGACGGCAGCGACTCGTTCGGAAATCGCCGATGTGCGAAAATTACAAACGCTATTCAGATTGGATGCCGGCACATGCAGGGCAGTCGCACTGACGGAAGGCCTTAGTCATGTGCAAGCGCCGCGCAACGCATACCCTCTTTCGAGTGAAGCTAACGTCATGAAACTTAAGATCGTGCAGCCTGCAGCACTACTGCTGGGGCTCGGCATATCCGCAGCCGCCGCGGCAGCCGTGACGGCGGAGCAAGCCTGGGTGCGTGCGACGGCGCCCGGTCAAAGCGTCGCGGCCGGCTACATGAAGTTGCGCAGCGACGCACCGGCTGCGGTGGTGGAAATTCGCACGCCGATCGCGGCACTGGCCGAGATACACGAGATGACCATGCAAGGCGGCGTGATGAAAATGCGCCGCGTGGAGCGACTTCCGCTGCCAGCCAATGACGTCGTGGAGCTAAAGTCCGGCGGCCATCACATCATGTTCACGAGCCTCACCAAGCCGCTGAAGGACGGCGACAAGGTACCTGTAACGCTCGTCATCGAGCGGCCGGACAAAAAGCGGGAGGAAGTTCGTGTCGACGCCGTCGTACGGAGTGCGCCGCCTGCCATGCCGGTGCACGAGCACCATCGTCATTGAACGGCACAAATCGCCGAGAAACGACAAGCTTCCGATGTAGCGCGCATCGTCGGGGCCTAAACACCTTCCGCGCCAGCACGTAGAGCGAACGCGGCTGCCACCCTTCTGCCGCGAGCTGTCCATTCGGAGCAAGGACGGCTGCAGCGCAGCCGGGCCCGTACTATCGTTAAGCGGAATCCCGCTTGAATGCCACGACGTGATCGAGCTCAAGCCGTATGCCGATGTTTTCGCCTACGGCGTGATCGTGGTGGCTGGGCACGAAAGACATAAGACGTTTCCCGCCCGGCGTTTGAAGCGTGTAAAGAAATTGGGCGCCACGAAACGCCTTGTGAACGACGCGCGCCTGTAGGGTGCTGCTGTCGTCGTGAAGCACGTCGTCAGGCCTCACCAGTATGTCGACCGCCGTGCCGGGCGGCCATTGCGCGACGTTGGTCGCCCGTACCACGCCGAACTCGAGTTCGACGCCATCCGGACCGAGGATAGTCCCGGGAAGAAATACGCCTTGTCCCACGAAATCGGCCACGAACCGATTGGTGGGCTGATGATAGAGGTTGTACGGCGTGGCCCACTGGACAATGCTGCCGTTCGAAATGACGCCCACTTCGTCCGCTATGTTGAACGCTTCGTTTTGATCATGGGTCACGAGTATCGCGGTAAGCCGCAGCTCCTTCAATATGTCGCGGACTTCGATACTCAACCGTTCACGCAGATCAACGTCGAGGTTCGAAAAAGGCTCGTCGAGCAACAGCAACTCCGGTCGGGGAGCCAGCGCGCGGGCGAGCGCCACGCGCTGCTGCTGTCCTCCGGACAGCTCGTGCGGATAGTGGTCGGCATGGCCACTGAGGCCGGTGATAGCGAGCAAGTCGGCAACGCGAGCGCTGCGTGCTCCGGCATCGAGACCGTGCAATCCGAACGCAACGTTTCGTGCGACGGTGAGATGCGGGAAAAGAGCATAGTCCTGGAATACGATGCCTATCCGGCGCGACTCGGGAGGCAGGGTATAACGGGCGCTGCTCACTACGGAGCCGTTGAGGCGGATCTCTCCGGCCAAGACACGTTCGAAACCCGCAATGCAGCGCAGCAGCGTCGTCTTACCGCAGCCGCTTGGGCCAAGAAGGCAACCTATCGTCCCACGTTGCAGTTCGAACGATACGCCATGCAGCACCGACTGACCGTCGTATGCGTGGCGCACATCGTCAACTTCGAGTACAGGCGTCATCGGAGAATTATACCGGCTGCGTATCGATCATCGAGATTGCTACAATGCCGCGTGCGGCGAATTCCGCACTTGCCGCACTCGTCCGAATAATGAAAGCTGGCCGCTCATTGCCGCTCACTTCCCTTGCGGTACTCGTCGCTGCGCTGATAGCGCTGCCCGTCGTCGTCGTTGTGCTGCACGTCTTCGCTCCGAGTCACGGGACGTGGTCGCACCTCGCCTCCACCGTATTGCCCGAGTACGTCCTCAACTCGCTCTTGCTCATGGCCGGTGTAGGTGCGGGCGTGGTCCTCGGCGGTGTGGCGACCGCATGGCTCACCACGATGTGCCGCTTTCCGGGGCGCCGCATGTTCGAATGGGCATTGCTGCTGCCGATGGCCATGCCTGCTTACGTCATGGCGTACGCCTACACCGACTTTCTCCAGTTCAGCGGCCCAGTGCAGTCGATGTTGCGCGAAGCGATGGGATGGCATGCCGGTGAATACTGGTTTCCCGACATACGATCGTTGGGCGGGGCGGCGTTTATGTTCACCTTCGTCCTGTATCCGTATGTGTACCTGCTTGCCCGAGCGGCTTTTCTCGAGCAATCCGACAGCATGCTGGAAGTGGCGCGGGCCTCGGGGTTCGGACCTTGGGGTATGTTCGTGCGGGTTGCATTACCGCTCGCTCGCCCTGGCATCGTCGCCGGCAGCGCATTGGCGTTGATGGAAGTGCTGGCTGATTTCGGCACCGTGGCCTATTTCGCCGTGCCGACCTTTACGACGGGAATTTATCGCGCCTGGTTCTCGCTTGCCGACCGGGTGGCCGCGGCACAACTTTCCGCCGCGCTGTTGGGGTTCGTCTTTCTCTTGCTGATCGGCGAGAGGATGAGTCGCACGGGGGCAATGTTCCAGAACAGCGCGCAGCGCAAGCGGCTGCGCAACGTGTACCGCCTTCACGGTCTTGCGGCGGCCGGGGCAACGTTCGTGTGCACATTCCCGCTGATCGTAGGATTCCTTTTGCCTGCCGGCGTTCTTCTGCATATGGCAGTGACGTCCGGGGACGCGCAGTTCGGGACTCGCTACATCGAGCTCACGTCCAACACGATCGCGCTCGCCGGCCTCACGGCAGCCTTGGCTGTATGTCTGTCGCTGGCCGTCGCTTATGCCGCGCGGGCTCGCACGGCGATCGGGGCGAAGGTCGCCAACCGCATCGCCGGACTCGGGTATGCCGTCCCGGGCGCGGTGATCGCCGTCGGCGTATTGATACCCGTGACTCGCCTCGACCACTCGCTCGGTGCCCTCATTGAATGGGCGTCCGGCCATCGTACGGGCTTGCTTCTTACGGGCAGCATCGCGGCATTGATCTATGCCTACCTCGTACGATTCTTTGCCGTCGCGCTTCAAGCGGTGGATGCCGGCATTTCCAAAGTTACGCCGAGTATGGACGATGCTGCCCGCTCACTCGGTTATACGCCAGGTGCCGCGCTCCTGCGCGTGCATGTGCCGCTGCTGTGGCGCAGCGCGCTTGCCGCGGCATTGCTCGTTTTCGTCGATGTAACGAAAGAGCTGCCTGCCACGTTCGTGATGCGACCGTTCAACTTCGACACGCTCGCGGTGCAGGCATACAACCTCGCCTCCGACGAGCGGCTGGCAGAAGCCTCGACAGCGGCCCTCACGATCGTGGCGGTCTGTCTGCTGCCTGCCCTGGTCTTGTCACGCATGATGCTGAGGCCGCCCAGCGAGCGCTGAAGCGGCGAATCAGCTCTCGGCGCCATACACCCCGGTTTACTTAAAGCCGGCCCGGTCGAAAATCCGCTGAGCAAGCGGCTGGTTTTTACCGAGCACGCCAATGTTGAGCGTATCCATCTTGAATTTGCCCAGACTTTCGAGCTCGCGGTTTTGAACTTTCACGCCTGGAACGACAGGCCACTCATTGTTGCCGTCAGCAAAGTATGCCTGCGCCTGATCGCTCGCCAGATACTCGAGGAAGCGGACCGCCGAATTCTTGTGCGGCGCGCTCTTTAGCACGCCAGCTCCCGAGATGTTCATGTGCGTACCGAAGCTTTTCTGGTTGGGCCAGATGAGTCCCACCTGCTCGATGATTTTTCGGTCCTCGGGCTTGTCCGACTTCAAGAGCCGCACATAGTAGTAAGTATTGCTCAGAGCAACGCCGCACTCGCCGGTCGCGACTGCCTTGATCTGATCGGTATCGCCGCCTTTGGGCGAACGTGCGAAATTGGCGACCACACCGCGCGCCCATTCCTCGGCCTTCGCTTCGCCCCAGTGCTCGATCAAAGCGCTCATGAGAGAAAGATTGTAGACGTGGCTCCCAGAGCGCGTGCAGACCTTGCCTTTCAGCCGGGGCTGGGCCAGGTCCTCGTAGTTCTGAACGTCTGCCGGGTTTACCGACGCCTTGTTGTAGACGATGACTCGCGCACGGGCAGAAAAGCCCAGCCACTGATTATTGGGCACTCGGAAATTCGACGGAATGCGGGATTCAAGCACCTGAGACTGGATCGGCTGGAACAGCCCGGACTGCTCCGCGCGCCATAGACGTCCGGCGTCCACCGTCACGAGGACATCCGCAGGGCTCGATGCGCCTTCGTTCTTGATGCGCTCGATAAGCGGATCTTCTCCGGCCTCGATCCGATTGATCCGTATGCCGGTCAGTTTCGTAAAGTTTCCGTAGAGCGCATCGTCGGTCTGATAATGCCGGGAAGAATAAAGATTCAGGACGTTCTCTTGCGCTGAGGCAGAATGGGCTTGTCCCAGGAAGGCAGCGGCGACGACAGCAGCACCTAAGTAGTTGCGACGCATAAGAATGTACTCCATGACGGGAGATTAATGATAACAAGAACCATTCTTATCAGTAAAATTGCAAACCATAATGGATGCCGAGTTATTGCCGTTGTTGATGAGGGACTGCCGAAGAGCCGGGCAATTGCGGAGGAAAGGCAAAGCGCGGCCACATGGTTCTGTCGGCTGAAGCGAAACGGCATACGGCTGGGCCGCATGCGCATTATGGGGATACGCTCAGCGCCAGAACGAGATTCGATCGCAGGATGCGCCGGAACGGGCCTGCCGCAAGCGCGCGCTATCGGCAGAAGCCGTGCGTGCTACACAAGGGTATGCATGAGCGTCTCGTATGTCTCGGCAGCACGCACCTCGGAAATCAACAAGCGCTTCAATACGGCCAAGACCGTTGGATCGGCTATCCTCGGCAGCAATGTCCTGATCCTACGCACTGTCCATTGCTGACCGCGACTTAAAAACCCCAGGCGATCGCCCGCGTCGTCGAGATCGAGCCCTTTGTAGACAAAAGTCGCGGTCTTACCGCTGGGGACGCCGCCCAGTTTCTGCACGAGGCCGGCGAGCTTGGCGCAGTGCCGCTCCTCGCTCCGTTGCAGAGCAGTCAAGCTCAACCAGTACACGGAACCGATGTCATAATCATGCGCGCACTTTCCGAGAAGCTTCGTATTGGCACGCCCCGCTTCGAGGAGCGCGTTGAGCGACGCGACGAGTTCCTGCCGGGTCAATGCGTGTTCGCTTCCGGCGCGCAATGCCATGGACGCGTCCGTCCGCTCGCGTGAGAGGTGCGCTACCGCTGCCTGCACCTTCTCCACTTCCCGGATGAGCGACAATCCCCGCGGACCCACCTCATGGATGCCCGCCTCGGTGACGATGAAGTCCATCGGAATGTCGTGGGCCTGAGGATAGATGGTGTCCAGCCGGGAGATCTCGAAGGCGACGCCGATCTTCAACGGCTGCGGCGTCATGCTGGCGAGCGTTCTACCGAAATAGCCGCCGCCATACCCCAAGCGATATCCTCTCGACCCGAAGCCGACCGGAGGAATAAGCAATGCATCGGGCCGCACCGTCGGGGTCCTTTGCGGTACCGGCAAGCCCAAGAGGCCGGGCGTAACGCTCGCCTCCGGGAACCAGGCACGGAACTCCAACGGCTGACCATGAGCAACTGCGACCGGCAGAGCAGCCAGGGCACCACGAAGCCGGAAGTGCCGAATCGCGAAACGTGCATCGAACTCCCCCTCGCGCGGCCAGCAGAATCCTATGATCATCCCTTCCAAGCACGGGAATCCATCGACGAGATAGCGCGTGATTCGCTTGTTCCACGCGACTCTGTCTTTCGACGTTATTGCCGAGCGGCGACTCAACAGCCGCTCCCGTTGATCGTTCCTCCAAGACGCAATGTCCGCAGGAGTGCTCACTGAAAATCTCCCATCGATTCTTTATCGCCTCAAAGACGTACCTCTGAAGGGCGACACCGCCCACCTTACTTTCGCGAAATGAGCCGCGTGCATCGGTCGATATTCATCACGTGCGAAACCAGCATGCGCTTGAGCGCGGATTTCACGATGGGATCGCCAATGCGCGGCAGCGCATTGCGTATCGTGCGCACTACCCAGTTCTGACCTCGATTGAGGAATGCCAGACGCTCGTCGTAACCTCGCACGGCAAGCGCTTTGTGGAGGAATCCACCTGTCGCATCGGTAGGCGCGGCGCCGAGCCCGCGAATCAGGCTCATCAAGACAGCACAATTCATCGCTTCGTCCCGCTGGACGGTATTGAGCCTCATCCACACGAGGCTGCCGGCCTCGTAGGCCGTCATGTACGCCGAGATCACCTTAGCTCCCGCGCGTTCCGCCTCCAGCAGCGTGTTGAGCAGCGATGCGAGCTCGTTATGGGCCATGTATTCGACGCCCTGCGGCAGGCTTTCCCGCTTGCCGCGTATATGCGCTCGGGTCCGCTCACGGGAAAGACTCCCGATCGTTCTGCGGACCTGCCGGATATCTTCGATCAATGCCAGCCCTGACGCCGAAACCTCGTGTATGCCTCGCTCGGTCACGATGAAATCCATCGGCACGTCATGTGGCTGCGGATAAATGGTGGGCATTCGGCAGATCTCGAATGCGACACCGATCTTGAGCGGCTGCGGGCTCATTTCCGCGAGGGTGCGATCGAAATAGCCTCCCCCGTACCCGAGGCGGTACCCTTGAGCGCCGAATCCGATCGGTGGGATGAGCAGCGCATCGGGTCGCACCGCGGGAGTGCCTTGTGGGACCGGAAGACCGAATACACCTGGGACGGTCGGGATATCGGGCGTCCACACTCGAAACTCGAGGGTGGCTTCTTTGCGAAGCACTACCGGCAGCGCCGTGACAGCCCCGCGCTCGCGAAAATGCCGCATGGCATGGCGAGCATCGAACTCTCCTTTGAACGGCCAGCAGAATCCGACCACCATACCCTCAAGGCACGGAAATCCGTCGATGAGAAATCGCGTTATGGCTTGGTTCCACGCACTTCTATCCTCCGCGCTTATAGCCGCACGTCGCGCAAGCATGTCTGCCCGCTGATGGATCCGCCACTGCACGATATCGCTTGGATGCTTCATGACACCCCTCCCGACTCGTTGACGAGGAAAAACCGAGACCGCACACAGGCTGGCCTCGCACCGAAGCCGTTGAACCAGCGATGCACGTCGACAAGCGTGCTCACGTCACGCGATGACTATGTGGCCGCTATTTCGACCGATCACGCAGCATCCCTTCGGACGGAATTCGAGGTACATAAGCCAGCGCGCCAGTCGGCTGGCTCGTGAGACGACATGAGAGACGTCTGGTCGACGAGATGAGACGCTTATAGTCCTTCGTCAGCCACGGATCGATCCGTATCCGCGGCAACGCATCGGGGCGGCGATGCAGGCACCCCACCGTGCGACTCAGACCGGCGCCGGCCCGCGGCGATGCACTGCGCGATGCCGGGGCGGCGTTCGAAACACTATGCATCATACCTCTTAAAACGGTACCGTCAATACCGCTTTTATCGTGGTTATTACATCTAGTGTCATCACACCTCTTGCTTATTGCAGTATCGGTTATGACGATTTAATAGCCGCACGGCTGCGACCATGCTCAAAAGCTGGTACTCTCGCGCGCAAAGTCATGCCGCTTTACCTCGAAGGAGGCAGACGACACCGCCGTGCAACTGACAAAATTTACGGATTACTGCCTGCGCGTTCTCACGTATCTCAGCCTGCGCAACGACCGGCTGGTAACGGTGAATGAAATCGCAACGACATACAGTGCATCGCGTCACCACCTGATGAAGGTAGTTCAGCACCTTGGTGCGAAGGGCTATGTGGAGAGCACGAGAGGCAAGAATGGCGGCATTCGACTTGCGCGTAAGCCGCACTTCATCAGCGTGGGGGAAGTAGTACGGGACTGCGAAGAAGATTTCGCCGTCGTTGAATGTTTCAGCGCGACGAGCACGCAGTGTCCGCTCTTGCCGGCATGCGTACTGCGCACGGCGCTCAAGGAAGCGACAAAGAACTTTCTAGGAACACTGGATCGCTATACGCTCGCGGACTTGACGACTGGGCAGCCTTCTTTGCGTCTTGACCGATCGACAAGGGCGGCCAAGCGGGCGGCGTAACGTAACGAGGACTGGAAGTATCAACGGCGAGCGCGGCACCGAACGCTTCCCACCGCATATCGAGATGGGAAAAAAGCGCGCGATCAGCGACCGCGCGCCGGCTCCTCATAACGCTACAGCATGTTCCAACGGCGTGTGCGGCGCTTGCCGTGCCCCTTGATCTCTTCCCCGCTGGAAAATGGCAGCTCCTTGACCACGTCCCAGTTGATGTCGGTACCCAGGCCGGGCCCTTGCGGCACCATGATATGTCCATCGACTACTTTCAGCGGATTCGTCAGCACCTTCTCGACGATGGGGTTGCCCTTCGTCGGATCCCACTCCACGTGCGAGCGCACGTGTGCCGGTATCGCGGCAGCGAAGTGCACGTTGGCCACCTGACCCAGTCCAGCCAGGGTATGCGGCGCAACGAGGACATTGTGCGCGCTTGCAAGATGAGCGACCTTGATGGCTTCCGAAATGCCGCCGCACTTCACCGCATCGGGCGTGAGGAAGTCCACTCCGCCCGCGTTGATGAGATGGCGCACGTTGTAGCGCGAATAGATGTTGCCGCCGGAGGCGATCGGCACGAGTCCCATTCGCGTGAGGCGCCCCACTTCCTCATGGTGATTCGCCACCGTGAAGTCGAAAGGGTCCTCCATCCAGAAGGCGCCGACCTCGCCGAGCCCTTTCGCAACGCGCAACGCTTCGGGCCAGCTGTAGCTCGCGTTCATGTCGATTGCGACATCGACGCCAGGGCCGAGATATTCGCGCGTGGCCTTCACCACTTCGATGTCCCGCTGCACGCCGGCGCCGCCGCGCACCTTGATCGCCTTGAAGCCGCGGTCGGCATAGCTTTTCGCTTCGGCGAGGAGTTCCTGCAGCGGCTTGTGGCCGAGCACCATGCAGCCGACGTAAGCGACGACCTTCTCCACACCACCGCCGCCCAGCAGACGAGCGATCGGCTGATTCGTGATCTTGCCGAGGATGTCCCACAGCGCGATGTCGATGCCCGAGAGCGCGCTCACGGCTCCGTTTCCGAGATACACCGAACCGTAGTACAGCTTTTCCCATACGCCCTGGATGTCGAGCGGATTCTCGCCGACTGCCATGGGCGCGAGCTTTTCGTCGATGATCGCCTTGACGGCAAGCGGCGCATGGGCGTGGTAGGACGAGCCGATGCCGTACACGCTTTCGTCGGTACGGACCACGACGAGCAGTTCATCGCAACGCGTGCCGGTGCCGATGCCGGTCTGCCAGACGACCTGGAGGGGCGCTGACACGAGGTAAGTTTCGACGGCGGTGATTCTCATGAGGAGCTCCTTGGGTTAGCGTTTGACTACTTTCGGTGAACGGAGCGGTATCGAATGTGCCTCCGCCGTTCTATCGCTTAAGAGATATCGCAGGACGCTGCCGAAGCGACGATCTACGCATGGGGGGTTGCTGCCTGGTAACGAGGCCACATGGCGATCAGCAGCGACGGCAGCCGACGACGCGGCCGCCGTCACGCGGCGCTCAACCCGGCACATGGAAGAGGCTCAACCGCGCCTTGAGGCCGTTCTGAATGTGCGTCCGCACGGCCTTCTCGGCGCGCGCCGCATCCCTTGCCTTCAATGCATCGAGAATTTGGAGATGCTCGTCTACGGCGGATACCGTCAGCCGCGGACTATTGACGGAGCGGCCCAGCCCCCTGAACAGCTCGATCTGATCGTGTATGGCGTCGAGCGCCGCGATGATGCGGCGATTCTGCGACGCGCGGATGAAACAGTCGTGAAAGTCGCGTCCGAGGGCACGCCATGCGTCCGGGTCGTCCTCGATTTCGGGCAGCCTGTCCCGACAGCGCGTCAGCGCCTGCTCGAAGCGCTCGAGCTGTTTCGCCTCGATGTGGGCACAGCTCAGCCGTGCGGCAATCGGCTCGAGCCCCTCGCGCATCTGATAGATCTCGATCATGTCTTCTACACTGCACGCCGCCACGAACGCGCCTTTGCCTTCCACGACGCGCACGAGCCCCTCTTTCTCCAGGCGCATGATGGCCGCGCGTACCGGGGTGCGGCTCACGAGCAGGCGCGAGGCCAGCGTGCGTTCGACGAGGGCCTCGCCGGGCGCGAGCCCGCCAGCGAGGATCATCTGCTTGAGCCGTTGATAGGGCGTTCCGTCCTGCGTCATCGTCATACTGGGCATTACCTTTCCTGTTCATCCGGCAGCGTGCGCTGCCGTGAGCTCATTGCCGCGCCTTCGAATTCACGTCTCGCGCAGCATCGATTACTGTGCAACTTCCTTCAGGAACACGCTGACCGGCATCGACGCGAGCGAGTCGGGAGATGCTTCTGTGGCCGCATGCGCTTCGCCGAACAGGCACAGCACGTCGCCGGCTACTTCAGCGTTACGCGGTTTCGCTCCACGCGCCGCAACATCGGTCGCGTTACCATCCGTAAATACTTCATGAATTCCCCAGCGGCACGCAAGCGCGTCCGGCGGACCGCGGAAACCGCACGACATGAGCAAGGCCATGACGACACCGTCCCTGGCCGCGGTTGCGATCTGCAGCGGCAGATACCCCACCGCGCTCGCCGTCACTGCCGAACTTCCCAGTCCCAGCGCTTGCGCCGCCTTGTCGGGCTGCAATTTTTCGATCACCGCACAGGCTATGATCGCAGCCAGTGTCGTCGATATCACGCCTGCATCGAAGCCGCGCGAACGCGCGCCGGAACAGAGTTCTTCCGCGAGGCGCGCATAGGCTTCGATTGCCACGCCGACAGCATGGAACAGCGTTCCACATTCGAGCCCGCGTGCCTCCGCGAGCGCCGATGCCGCAAATACCGCGGCGCCGACGCAAGCGCGCTTCGCCGCAGAATGTGCCGGTGACCCGGTCTCGCACAGCAGGCCCGCATACCGAAAGGCATTGCTGAATGCGGCCGTTTCGACGGCGAGCAATCCCTCCGAGGCATCCATCGCGGCGAGCCGCCCCGCACTGCCACGGCTGCTTCCGGCAAAGGTCGATCCGCCTTTCGGCAATCGAGACCATACCTCCTGAACGAGACGCGCGCCTTGCGCACGCAGCGGCCGCTCCGGCAGTGCGCACAGCGTGGCATACAACGCTTCGGTCGAGCTCGTCATGCCGCCATCCTGTCCCGTGCGGTGAGCGTTGCCGTCACATCGCGCAGCTTGAACGTCGGCGCCGAAAGCATCTCGGCGATCGTTTCACACCGCTCCTGTCCTACGATGGGCGCCACGAGCCCAAAAAACTTTTCGCGAAGCTCCGGTAAGCCTGCCGGATTTTCGGGCCCTCCTTTGGGATGGTCGACCCGCGCCGACAAACGCCTGCCGTCGCGGGTGTCGACCGTAACCACACCGGGTGTTTTGCCAGGCCATTCGGCCTGCAATGCGTCGTCCGCAACGAGCTCGATCCGATCCATTACCGGCCGGACTTCCTCCATGCCGAACGCCTCCGTGAAATATTCGCGGCGGGGCACGCCGTGCTCGAGCGCCATCGCCATGACGTAGCGCGCGTTATGCGTCCGCAATGAGTGACCGCCGACATTCACCGCACCGCGTGCGTACAGGTTGAGTGTCATCTTCGCCACGTTACTGGAATCGATCGTCGCTTGCCGGCGAATTTCAGCAAGCGCATCGAGCAGCGGATAAATGTGACGGCAGCACGCATAGAGCTTGTAGCCCGTTCGCGTGATCTCGAAGCGCTGCCCGAGGCCACTCACACCGTCCCGCGGCTCGACGGCGCCTGTATACGCGCGGAGAGTTCCTCGCAGCACGCTGGACGGATCGGCATCGTATTCGAAGCCATCGGCAATCCGCTGAGCCGCAATCACGCCGTTGCGGGCCGCGACGCCGCACTGGTAGGACTTCGTGTAGTGGTCCGGCTCGGTCTTGCACGCCATGATCCCGGACATCAGACCCATCGCCAGATAGCACGCCTGCCGGTACTGCCGGGAGGGCAGCTTCATGAGCGACGCCGCAACGGCAGCGGCGCCGACGGCGCCGCAGACCGTGGTGGGATGGAAGCCCGCGAAATAGAGCTTCTCGGGATCCATCATGAAAGCCAGCCTGCAGGCGATCTCATATCCTCCGGCAAGCGCGAGAAGGATATCGTGGGCCGTAGCATCCGTCTGCTCGCCAACGGCAATAGCGGCTGGAACCAAAACGGCGGCGGCATGGAGCGCCGATGTCTGGTGGTAATCGTCAAGCTCCAGATCGTGGCTGATCGCGCCATTGCTGAAAGCTGCCGTCGTGCTGCTCACCCGGCGAAACCCGCATATTGCCGTGGACACTCCCGGTTCAGAGCTCAGTGCGAGATATTCCCCGAGCTTCACTGCAATCGGCTGACGCTGCGCCCCGATCACCACCCCGACGGTGTCGAAGAAGACGCTGCGTGCCGCATCCGTCACGGATGAGGGCAGCGCCTCGTACGTGAGACCGGTGACGTAGTCGATTACACGATCGAACGGCTGCGATAGGCTCATGACACTTTCACTCTGTGTGCACTTCGAGCTCGGCGCATCGATACGGCGACGGATGTAAAGTCGCAGCCGTGACGCGGATGCCGGATGCGATGCATCATTGCTCCGATCTGATGCCGCCCTGCTTGACGACCTCGGCGTATTTCTTCACTTCCTGCTCGATGAACGTCGCGAATTCTTCGGCGCTGCCGCCGACGGGAACCGCTCCAAGCGTCAGCAGCTTTTCGCGAAACGCCGAGCTGCGCAGCCCTTCGTCGATCTGTGCGTTGAGCTTGACCACGATCTCCTTCGGCACACGGGCGGGCGCCACGAGACCGTACCAGGCGCGTGCTTCATATCCGCGAACGCCCGATTCGGCGATCGTTGGCAGGTCCGGAGCTATCGATACGCGCTGGGGACTCGTGACGGCAAGCGCCTTCATGCGCCCCGCCTTCACGTGCGGCATGCTCACGAGCATCGGCGCAAACATCATATCCGCGCGCCCCGCCGCGACGTCCAGCAGGGCTGGAGAAGCGCCCTTGTACTGGATGTGCTGCAGCTCGACTTTCGCCGCCAGACGGAAGAGCTCGGCTGCAAGATGATGGGATGCTCCGACACCGGCCGAGGCGCAGTTAAGACCCGGCTTATGGCGCGCAAGTTCGACGAGCTCGGAGACGCTGTTCGCCTTCAACCCCGAACGCACCACGAGCACCATCGGCACGTCGGCCGCGAGGATGACGGCGCGGAAGTCCCGCAGCGTATCGTAAGGCAGCTTGTACAGACTCGCGTTGGAGGCATGGCCGATCGCTACCATGAGCAGCGTGTAGCCATCCGGTTCGGCGGTCGCAACTATCTGGGAGGCCACTATCCCATCGGCACCCGGACGGTTGTCGATGACGACGGGCTTCGACCAGGTCCCGGTCAGCCGCTCGCCTATGCCGCGCGCGAGGAGATCGGTCGAACCGCCCGCGGCAAACGGCACGAGGATCCGGATGGGCTTCGTCGGGTACGTAGTCTGCGCCGAACCGTGTGCGGCGGCGAAGAACCCGAGCGCGAGCGTCATGCCGCGCAGTACGCGCCGCGCGCTCGATGCGCCGATTTGCTTCGTATACGTAGTCGCTGTCATGGCGAAATCGTCACCTGTGATGGGCTGTCCCTGCGCATCCGCGATGCAGGTGCGCGTGCGGATCAATCGATGCTTATGCGATTCCTGTCGATGAGCTGTTTCCACTGTCCGAAGTCGGACCGCAGATAGTCGCGAAATTCTTTGGGTCCCAGGAAATCGGGCTCGGCCCCCTGGACACTGAGGGTTTGATTGAAATCTGCGGATTGCAGAATTTTTCTCACCTCGCCGTCGAGGCGCGCCACGATCTGCCGTGGCAGCCCCGCCGGGCCGAACAATCCTTGCCACCCGTCGGCTGCGTAGCCGGGAACGCCGCCTTCGGCGACCGTCGGCACGTCGGGCAGAAGCCGGGTGCGCTTGTGCGACGTGACGGCGAGCAACTTCAGCCTGCCGGCCTTGATGTGTGAAATGACCGTTGGAAACTGGGCGAACGAGAGATCGGCTTCACCGCCGATGAGACCGGTGATGCTTGGCGCGCCGCCCTTGTAGGGAATGTGCGTGAGGCGCACCCCCGTCTTCGCCTGAAACAGTTCCCCTGCGAGATGGCCGATGGCACCGGTTCCGGATGATGCGTATGTCAGCGGCGCACTCTGTGCATTGGCCAGCGCAATCAATTCCGAAACATTGCCGGCCTTGACGCGAGGGTGCGCTACGAGCAGGCCGACGACCTGCACTACCTTGTTGATCGGCGTGAGATCCTTGAGCGGATCGTATGGTGCTTTCTTGTATAGGTTGGGCCCGATCGTGGTCGTCGAGTTCGTGGTAAAGAGCAGTGTGTAGCCGTCCGGATCCGCGCGTGCCGCAAGCTCGGTGCCGAGCAATCCGCCTGCACCGCCTCTGTTATCTACGACTACGCCTTGCTGAAGCGACGCCTGAAGGTGACGCGCCAAGAGCCGCGAAAAGAAGTCAGTCGCGCCGCCCGGCGCGAAGGGCGTCACGATGCGCACGGGTTTGTGCGGCCAGGCGTCTGCCGCACGAGTGTAAAGGGGCGTCGCTAGCAGAACGAGCGCGGATGCGCCGGCTGCGCAAAACGCTGAGAACCATGGCCTGCTCCGCGACAGTAGCGGCAGATGCCCTTTACCGCCAATTAACGCCCCTATCGGGAATCTCGCTTCGAGCCCTGCTAAAGCGGACTTCTGTTTTGTCCGACTTTCACGCTGACGTGCCATAGCCACCTTCTCCTCCTCCAGGCGCTATGTGTGCGCCGGCGTGCCGTTGGAGTGCCTATGGTATACCACTGGCGTACCGTGTCAACGACCGGCTGAGCGAAACCGCCCACGATTGTTTCGCGCGCTAAATCGAGTCCGCGTCCCGACGTTGCTCTTCAAGTAACGGCACCGACGACTTCGCGCTGTTATACACGTTTGTGAACAATTCACCCACGATCAGATCATTTATCAACCAGACGCGCGTCCCTATCATCACTTGGTCGGGAGGACTGGTGCAGAACCCGGTGCGTCGAACACCGAGCAGCACGCCTCGCGGCAAGAATTCTTTCAACCTACGCAAAGGGAGTCGCCATGAAGACCGAGTTGCTGACGCCTCAGAATTCCTCCGTCATATTCATCGATCACCAGCCGCAAATGGCATTCGGCGTGACGTCCATCGATCGCCAACTGCTGAAAAACAATGTCGTGGGACTTGCCAAGGCGGCGAGGACGTTCGGCGTACCGACGATCCTGACTTCCGTGGAAACCGAGAGCTTCAGCGGTTACATCTGGCCCGAGCTGCTCGCCGTGTTCCCCAACCAGAAGCCTATCGAGCGCACCAGCATGAACTCCTGGGAAGACCGCAAGTTCGTCCAGGCGGTGAAGAAGACCGAAAGAAAAAAGCTCGTCATCGCTGCGCTGTGGACCGAGGTGTGCCTCCTCTTTCCTGCACTACAGGCGATCGCTGACGGTTATGAAGTGTATGCGGTCGTCGATGCCTCGGGCGGCACGTCCACGATTGCACACGATGCCGCGATGCAACGGATGATCCAGGCGGGCGTCATCCCGGTGACGTGGCAGCAGGTGATGCTCGAGTACCAGCGCGACTGGGCGCGCAAGGAAACGTACGACGCCGTGATCGACATTGTAAAGGAGCACAGTGGCGCATACGGCATGGGCGTGGAATACGCCTATACGATGGTTCACAAGCAGCCGCCGACGAGGATCTCCTGATCGACCGGTCCCAGTCGTAAGCGCGAAAGACACGTATCCTATCGCGCCGAGACGACCGATATCGAGGCGCCCGCGCAGAATGGTTTAGCGTGCAGCGTCTCGATATCGCCTAAACGACGGTTACATGCCACGTCACGCCGCAACGCGCCGTCAAATGAACCTCAGTACCGCGATGTCGCGTTAGGCGCTGCTGCGCGACCGACGTTGCAGGCCGCGCTCTGCTGTGGCGAAACATCGTTCCAGCGCTCACGCCCTCGCCTTTCTCGATGCCGCCCTCTCGATCGTCTTCTGCGCGGTCCGTGTATTCCTGCGTCGTGCAGGTTTCGATTCCGGCCGCGCTGCAATCGGCTCGAGTCTCCATGGCGCGTGGGTCGAAAAATATTCGGCCAGGAAATCGAGCAGCAACCGCACCTTTGCGGGAAGAAATTTGCGGTTCGTATACACCGCATGAATGCCGAGCTCCCCGGCATCATAGTGGGGCAGTACACGGACGAGACGCCCTGCTTTGATATCGTCACCCACAATGAAGGTCGGCAGCAGTGCGAGCCCGCGCCCGTGCAGCGCCAGCTGCCGGAGGAAATCACCGTTGTTCGCACGCACGCGGCCCTCGATAGGTACCGATATCTCCTCCCCATCCTTCTTGAACGTCCAGAGCCTCGGTTGTGGGTTGTAGGAGTAGACCAGGCAGTTGTGCTTGCGGAGCTCGTACGGAGCAGCGTCATCGAGCGCATGCTCGGCGAGATACTCCGGTGCCCCGCATACCACGAGCTGCGTGCTCGTGAGCTTCCGCGCGATGAGCGAGCTTTCCTCCAGCGCCCCGATTCGAATGCCGAGATCGAAGCCTTCCTCCGCCAGATCCACGAATCGGTCGCTCAAGTCCATCTCGACCACGACGTCGGGATAACGCTCGAGGAACGCACTGACCGCATGACAAAGATGCAGAACGCCGAAGGACAGCGCGCAAGTGAGCCGCACCCTGCCTCGCGGGATCACGGTGGACTGCCCGGCTTCGAGCATGGCTTCGTCGAGCTCGGCGACCGCGCGTTGCGCGCGCTCGTAGAAGAGTCGTCCGATATCGGTGAGGGTCACCTTGCGGGTCGTACGTTCGAGCAGCCTCGTTCCAACCTGCTCCTCGAGGCATTTCACGTGCTTGCTGACCACGGCACGCGACAGGTCCAGCCGGTCCGCGGCGGCTGCGAAACTCGCCTCCGCGGCGACGGCAAGAAAAACCTTCAAGCTTTGCATCGTGTCCATAAGCCGCTCCCAGATTGTTCACGTTCCGTGTACAGGCTATTCGCTCCGCGCTAGTTTATCAACCAATAGACAACTTTTACCATGACCACATGTGCGCCTTGTCGGGCGCCATGAGACAGGAGATCAGCATGTTGGAGATTCGGAAAAGCGAAGAGCGCGGCCACACTCGGCACGGATGGCTCGACAGTCACCACTCGTTCTCGTTCGCCGACTATTACGATCCCCGGCACATGGGTTTCGGCGCGTTGCGGGTCATCAACGAGGATCGCGTGCAGCCCGGCCAGGGTTTCGGCACGCACGGGCACCGCGATATGGAGATCATCAGCTACGTGCTGTCCGGCGCTCTCGCGCACAAAGACAGCATGGGGACCGGTTCGACCATACGGCCGGGCGACGTCCAGCGCATGAGCGCCGGTCGCGGTGTGCTCCACAGCGAGTTCAACCCATCGACGACCGAAGAGACGCACTTTCTGCAGATCTGGATCGAGCCGAATGCGAGCGGCATTGCGCCCAGCTACGAGCAAAAGCACTTCTCGGACGCCGACAAGCGAGGACGGCTTGCGCTTATCGCTTCAAACGACGGTCGGGAGGGCTCGGTGCGCGTCCACCAGGATGCGGCGGTGTATGCCGGGTCGTTCGACGGCGAAGAGCACGCGATACACCACGTGGCGCCCGGCCGTCGCGTTTATGTGCACGTCGCTCGCGGAGCCGTGATCGTTGCTGGAAAGGCGTTGAAAGCCGGCGACGCGCTCAAAGCCGTCGATCCTGGTCAAATCCTCATTGAGCAGGGTCAGGGCGCCGAGCTCTTGCTCTTCGATCTCGCATAGCAACGGACGGCACGTCGCAATCGCGATGCGCGCGGACACTTGCTGAGAGCGCACGGCATGTCGGGGAGTAGGACACTCGGCACGGGCGGCGATTGATTTCGGCGCAGATCAGGACCGAATTTCGCCGCGCCGTCCCTCTGCAGCCACGAGGTGGGTGATCCGGGGCGCATCCTCGAGCAGCGTGCGTACGTCGTCTTGTAGTATGCGGTCGGCATGGGTCACGCGCTTATGCTGCCGCAAGTGCTCCAGCCACGACTCGACGAGAAACGTTTCGACCATCCGCCCCGGACTGGCTGCGTCCTCGAATATGCCCCACGCGTACGCTCCATCGCGCCGACGCTCGTGCCCTAACCGCTCGATGGCGTCGAGAAAGGCGTTCCGGCTTTCCGCCTTGATCCGATACTCGACGGTAACGAGAACCGGCCCTTCGTCCTTGTCCAAGGGAAGGCTCATCACGGGCGCCGGCCAGTGCATGGACGGACTCAAGTCCAGGGTCGCGCCGGTTTGAAGCTTCCATCGCATCGTGATTGGGATGGCCAGCAGCATTCCGGCCGCCGCGATAAAGAGCGCAGCGGGCACGCCGGCAACACGCGCGACCTGTCCCCACAGCCCGCTGCCCAACGTCATCGCGCCGAAAAAAACCGTGACGTAGACGGCGAGGCCCCGAGCACGCACCCATTCCGGTAAGGCGAATTGCGCCGACACGTTCAAGCTGGACAACACCGCAATCCACGACATGCCGGCGATCACGCTGCCGAGGAATGCCCCCACCGGCTCGCGGGCGATACCGTACAAGAGCAGACTGGCAGCCGTACCGATCGACCCTGCCCGCACGAGGTTATCCGCACCGAGCTTCGCCTTGAGCTTCGGCAACGCGAATGCTCCGCACAGCGCGCCGACGCCAATCGCGCCCAGCAGCGCTCCGTACAATTCCGCACCGCCAGCGATGCTAACCCGCGCAACGAGTGGCAGGAGCGCCCAATACGCGCTGGCGAACACGAAGAAGGCGATCGCGCGCAACAGCGTCGCTCGCAAAGGTGCGTTGTGCCGCGCGTGCCGCACTCCCGTTCTCATTGCGCTGACAAAACGCTCGGCGGGTAGGCTTGCCCTCTTCTTCGAAGAGCGCCACCACAAAAGTCCTCCTATCGTGCCGATATTGCTGACCGCGTTGATCCAAAATGGCGCGGCTATACCCGCTGCAGCGGTAATGACGCCGCCAAACGCCGGTCCGATTGCACGGCTGATGTTTATGCCGACACTGTTCGCGGCGACTGCCTCCGGCATGTCGTCTCGGGGAACGAGTTGCGGCACGATGGACTGCCAGGCGGGTGCGCCGAGCGCGGCGCCCGCCTCGACCAGAAAGGTAAAGAGCAGCAGCAGCGCCGGCGTAACTGCACCGAGAGACACGAACACAGCGAACAGTACGGATATGCCCGCGATCGCCGTCTCTACAACGATCAGGAAGCGTCGGGTGTCTACGATATCGGCAAGAGCGCCCGCCGGCAGCGCGAAGAGAAACATCGGCAGCGTCGATGCCACCTGCACCAGCGACACCATCAGCGCATCGGCATTCAAGGTGGTCATGAGCCACGCAGCCGCGGCGCTGTACATCCAGGTGCCGATGTTGGCCACCACCGTCGCGATCCATATGACGGTAAACGCGGAATGACGGAATGGTATCCAGGGAGAGCGGACGCCGTCGACGGCACGATTCGCACTCTTCGATGTTTCGCGCCTTGCCGCCACCACGGTGATGATTCCGTTGTCGATAAGTAGAAAGCGCCGCTAGCGGCAGCAGCGTCGGACGATCACGCGGATCCGATCAGAATTCCGGTCGCAAACACGAGCAAGCCGCCGATCACCACCTGCACCGAGGCGGAGAACATCGGCGTCTCCATGTACCGATGCCGAACGTACGCAATAACCGCGAGCTCCAAGACAACGACCGCGACGGCGATAGTGGTCGCGGTTCTGAAATCGGAGATGAGGTAGGGCAGCGCATGCCCCAATCCGCCGATCGCAGTCATCACGCCCGACATGACTCCTCGCAGCCACGGGCTGCCTCTTCCCGTCAACGAGCCATCATCCGATAGTCCTTCGGCGAAGCCCATGCTGATTCCCGCGCCAACCGCGGCCGCCACCCCGACCAGGAACGTCTCCCAGGTATCGTGCGTGGCGAACGCTGCGGCGAACAACGGTGCCAGTGTGGAGACGGATCCGTCCATCAGGCCCGCGAGCCCGGGTTGTACGATCTGCAACAGGAAAAGCCGGCGCTCGGCGGTGTGCTCGGCCTCTCGTACGTCAGGCGTCAGCAGCTTCTCTTCCAGCGCTTCAGCTTTCGCCTCATGCCTGCGTTCC
>JBLNBW010000043.1:0-6097 GCA_050260255.1 Rhodospirillaceae bacterium
AGCTCGCACGCCTGCACGAGCTAGGCGAGTGCCTCAACTACAACGCGTACGGGGATACGCTCGACGACCTGCATTACCCGCCGGCCGAGCTGCACCGCACGATGCTCCCCTATCGCGATCCGCGGCATTTCATCTACGACGAGCCGGTGTACGACGTGCTCCGCAACGCGTATGTCGAAGATCTCACGCGCGCGGAAGAGGTGGCGCCGGCATCAGAAGGAGTCGGATACGCCGCGTACGTCCTGCCGGACGCTGCATGGAGCAGACGCGTGAGCGGTACATACGGCAACCGGCTTGCGCAGCATGATCCGCAGCGCGCCCATGCCGTCCTCGTCACGCACGGCGATGACTACGTCGTCAGCGTGCGCGCGCCGGTCGCCCGTCCGTCGGGCGCGTCGGCACTGTGCAGGCAATTCGCCACGGGCGGCGGGCGCGAAGGCGCGGGCGGAATCAATCGCTTGCCGCGGCGCGACTTCGATCGCTTCATCGAGGCCTTTCGTGCGGCGTATGGCTGAAACTCAGTCCGCCGGCGGCCGCGCCTGACCAGAGCTCCATCTCTATCGTGCCAAAAGCGGCGAGCCATAGCACCGCATCGTAGGCTGCCAGCCATTCCCTCTGCGCAAGCCAGGCGAACGGTATCAGCGCGAGACCCCCATACAGCAGCGCGGCGATTGCGGTGAACGCGCGCCGCTCGCGCAATGCGAAGCTCGGACAGCGCACTTGCGTTTCCAGGAGAATCACGACGGCGATCCATAGGGCGCCGTTGGCAGCATCCAGCCACGCTTCGGCCGCGGCATAGGCGTATACCGCGGCCACGACGACGGCGGAGGCCGTAAGGCGAAGAGAGCGCATCACGGCCTGAACGCTCGCGCTGCGCGCATGCGGCCGTGCGGAGGCCTCCATGCAGAACAGCACGAGCAGCGCGAACCACGCGATAGACTCCGCCGCTTCGCGCGCCGCACCGCGCAGGAGGTATACGGCGCAATTGATCGCTAGGAGTACGACGAGCGCCCGCTGCACCGTGATGTGCCGCCTCGTGCCTGTGGGCTGGCCGGTCACACCGCGTCGGGCACTGCGCGGGGATGAGGATGTCCGTAGCGCTGCGGCAGCAGCGAGCCTACGATCATGCCGGTGATGCTCGCCAGCAGGCCCGCGAACTGTGGCGGGAACATCGCTTCCGGCGCGACGAATTCCAATGTAAGCCACGTGACGAGGCCGGCGAACATCGCCAGCGCCGCCCCCTGCGTCGTGGCGCGTTTCCAATACAGGCCGAAGGCGAGCGGTGTGAAGGCGGCGGCCAGCGTGATCTTGTACGCGTTCTCCACCATGCCGTAGATCGATTCGTTCGAGATGAGCGCGAACGTCAGCACGGCGGCGGCAAAGAGCAGCACGACGATACGCAGCATGCGCAGGAATTGCCCGTCGGTGAGGTCGGGGAAAAACGGCTTCAGGATGTTCTCCGCAACGGTTACCGAGGGGGCGAGCAGCGTAGCCGCTGAGCACGACAAGATTGCCGAGATGAGAGCGCCGAAGAAGAATACCTGCGCGACGAAAGGCGCGTGCTCGAGTATCAGCTGCGGCAGGATATATTGCGTGTCGTGCGAGATGTAGCGTTGCACGAGCTCCGGATCTATCAGGACGGCGGAAAACGCGAGAAACATCGGCACGAACGCGAAGCAGAAGTAGAGCGCACCGCCGATGACCGAGCCGCTGCCGGCGATGCGCTCCGTCCTTGCGGATGCAACGCGCTGAAAGACATCCTGCTGCGGTATCGAACCGAGTGCCATCGTGGACCATGCGGCGATAAACGCGATCACGTCGCGTGGATTGAGCTCGGGCAGAAACGAAAATTTGCCGGCTTCATTTGCACTGGCAATCACCACCGATGGCCCGCCGACGAGACTCGAGATCGACCATGCGATGTAGATCATGCCCGCCATGATGACGGTCATCTGAAACAAGTCGGTGAACGCGACCGAAAGCATGCCGCCGGACAGCGTCCAGACCAGCACGATCGCAACGCCCAGTATCATGCCCTGCCATGGGGCCATCGCCCCTTGCGTGAGCACCGAGAACACGAGACCGAGCGCGGTGATCTGCGCCGATACCCAGCCCAGATACGAGATGACGATGCACACCGAGGCGGCGAGCTCCACGTGGCGGTTGTAGCGGCCGCGGTAAAAATCACCGATGGTGAGCAGTCCCAGCCGGTAAAGCGGGCGTGCGAAGAACAGGCCGACCAGGATGAGACACATGCTCGAACCGAAGGGATCGGCAACGACGCCGCGCAACCCTTCGTTCAGAAACTTCGCCGGGATGCCGAGCACTGTCTCGGAGCCGAACCATGTGGCGAACACCGTCGCGACGATGAAGGGCAGCGGCAGATGGCGCCCTGCGACGACATAGTCGGAGGAGCTCTTCACTTTCGTGGCGGCATACAGGCCTATGCATACCGACACCACAAGATACAGCGCCACAAACCAGATGAGTTCGGTAGCCATCGTAAGTTGTTATCCCCCGCGCATGTCCCGGCATGCCTGCGTGGGCCGCATTATACGACGCGCGAGTGGGCGAAGAGGCGGCAGCAGCCGCGGTTCAGAAGTAGCGCGGATAGAGAAGCACGAGCAGGATGGCGGCAAGCAGCGCGGTGATGATTGCGAGCAGCAGGTTCTGCCGGCGGCGCTCCTTGAGCGTGAGCTCCGCTTCCACCGGCAGCTGCGTGCTGGCCTGCCGCGCCAGCGCCTGGTGCACCAGGCGTGGAAACTGCGGGAAAGCGGTGCTCCAATATGGGGCTTCCTCGCGCACGCGGCGGAGAAAGCCGCGCCAGCCCACCTGGTCCGACATCCAGCGCTCCAGGTGCGGCTTCGCCGTGACCCACAGATCGAGGTCGGGATCGAGCTGCCGGCCGAGCCCTTCGACGTTGAGCAGCGTTTTCTGCAGCATGACGAGCTGCGGCTGCACTTCGATATTGAAGCGGCGCGAGGTCTGGAACAGCCGCAGCAGCACGCGACCGAATGAAATCTGCTTCAACGGCCGGTCGAACACAGGCTCGCACACCGCGCGTATCGCCCCTTCGAAATCGTCCACCGGCGTATTGGGTGGCGCCCATCCCGATTCGATGTGCGTGACCGCGACGCGATGATAGTCCCGCCGAAAAAAGGCAAGAAAATTCTGTGCGAGGTAGTGCTTATCGACTTCGGTGAGCGCGCCCATGATGCCGAAGTCGAGCGCGATGTACTGTCCTTGGGGCGAAACGAGAATGTTGCCGGGATGCATGTCCGCGTGGAAAAAACCGTCGCGAAACACCTGCGTGAAGAAGATCTCGACTCCGGCGCGGGCGAGACGCGGTATGTCTATGCCTTGCGCGATGAGCGCTTCCACCTGGTTCACGGGCGTGCCGTACATACGTTGCATCACCATCACTTCGGTGCTGCAGTAGTCCCAGTGGATTTCCGGCACGAGCAGCAGCGGCGACGTCTCGAAGTTGCGGCGCAGCTGGCTCGCGTTCGCCGCTTCGCGCATGAGGTCGAGCTCGTTCTCCAGGTGGCGCGCGAATTCGGCCACCACTTCGTGCGGCTTGAGCCGCTTGCCTTCCGGCCACACGAACTCGAGCAGGCTCGCACCGGTATCGAGCAGCGCGAGATCGTGCGCAATCACCCGCGCGATGCCGGGCCGCAACACTTTGACTGCGACTTCGGTGCCGTCGGGCAACTCGGCGAGATGCACCTGCGCCACCGATGCGCTTGCGACCGGCTCGCGATCGAAACGCTTGAACACTTGGTCGACCGGCCGACCGTAGACGCGCTCTAGCGTCGCGAGCACGGCAGCGCCCGGAAAAGGCGGCACCTGGTCCTGCAGTTTTGCGAGCTCGTCGGCGATGTCCTGCGGGAGAAGATCGCGCCGCGTCGACAGCACCTGGCCGAACTTGACGAAGATAGGGCCCAGCGTCTCGAGCGCCATACGCAGGCGCACGGCGCGCGGCAGGTCGAGACGGCGCCAGAAGAATATGCGCAGCAGCATACGGCGCAGCGGCGTCAGGCGCTCGTGGCTCAGAATGAGCTGGTCGAGGCCGAAGCGGGTGCTTACCGTGATGATCTTGAGCAGCCGGAAAAGGCGCATGGCGTAAGTCTGGGGCCGGGTCTGCGCATCCCGGCGCGCGCGCCGGGCAGGTCAGGCACCGGCGCTGTTCCGCGGTGTCGTGTTGTTCTGCGCCTATTCTGCCCTGAAACGCGCCCCAGCGGACGCTTCGAGCGTTTCGATCCGCTTGGCGAGCCGCGCGACGTCGTCGCGCAGCGCATCCACCTGGCGGCTGTAGGACTCGATGTCGCGGCGAAGGACGATCACCGGCCGTTCCTCCGTCCAGTATTCGAGGACGTTACGGAGCGCGCTGTCGGCAGCGTGGGCCGCAGTGTCGCGCAGCTGGCGTGCCGCGCCTGCCATGCGGTGTGCAGCGATATCGCCGAAGAGACGGCTCAAGTCTTCCTCGACACCCCATTCGAGCCCAAGCCAGGCCCGGTGCAGCGTCGTGGCGAAATCGCTGTCGCCCTCGATGGCGATCTCGCTCCACACCGTCTCGTCGCGCGCTAGAAGGCGCAGCAGCACGCCGGGCGTCATGTGTACCGTCACGTGCGGGGCATCGGCAGAGGGCGCCCGGTGAAGCTGACCGTCAGGCTGCACTTGCACAGCAGCGACGAATGGCGGGCATTCGATCCGCGCCGTTTTCCCCGCGTGAACCAGCAGGCGCTGTCGCGCCCACTCGTTGGTGCGCAACGCGCGATTGAAAATCGGCAACCCCAAGGTGGTCAGCATGGGTCAAAAAAATCCCGGGCGCGAGGGCCCGGGATTCCATGAGCGTTGTTCGGTTCAGTCCTGTTGTATGCCGGCAAGCAGCCAGCCCGAGGAGCCGCGAACGGGTTTTTCGAGGTGCCAGACTTCGGTGAATGGTTGCGGCTCGCCTTGTTCGGTCTCCCGGATAAGGCCCTTGAACCGCACGCTCACCACGTAGTGTTCACCTTCGGTCGCGACGTCGAGGACTTCGGCGTCGAGCGTCACGACGTCGGTCTTCTGCGCGGCACCGCCGCGGCTGCGGACCTCCGCTTCGATCTCGCGATAGAGCTCAGGGGTGAGGAAGTCGCGTATCGTCGACAGATCGCCGGCGTCGTTCGCGGCCTGCAGGCGCACGAAGTTGAGCTTCGCGTGGCGCACGAATTCCATCGCGTCGAAACCGGCAGGCAGCGCCGCCGCGCCGATCAGGCCGGAGGTCGTTGCCGAAACCGAGTGGGGGGCCGCGCCCGGCGCGGGGCGGAATACCGGCTCCACCGGCCTCACGCCGCCGGGAGAGGCACCGGCGTATTGCATCGGCTGGCGCTGCGGGGTGCGCCCGCGCAAAGCGCGAACGAGGAAGTAGACCCCGGCGGCGATTGCAAGCATCAGTAGCAATCCCGAGAGTACGCCCGCCAAGCCGTTGTTGAGGAACAGAGATGCGAGCCCCGCACCGAGCGCAAGCCCGGCCAGCGGACCCAGCCAGCGGCTGGCGGCCGACGGTTGCTGCGCAGGCGGCGTCGCCGGCGCAGCCTGCTGTTGCTGCTGTTGTGCCGGCGCGCGCGGGGTCGCCTGCTGGCTTATGGATTCCCGTTGCTTGCCGAGCGAGCGCGCTCCGCCCATGCGCTTGGCTTCTGCGTCGAACGCGACGATGCCGAAAGTGAAGAGGGTCATCAGTACGATGGTCCAGGATTTCATGGTGTGCGGTCTCCGTGCTTCCGTGAGTCGGTCTATTGTATACCGCGGACCGGTATCGATACCGTCCGCGCTGATCGGCAATGGCGCCTCAAGCGCCCTTGTTGCCCCGTGCTGCGTTGGACAGTTCGAGCACCGTCCAATCGTTCAATATGATGTTGCAGCTGGCGTACCGGCAGCTGCGGCTCGTGTCGGTGTACTCGGAGGAGCCCTCATGCCGCACCACGGCGCCGAGCTGCGGCGAATACCAGTCGAGTTCGCGTATGCGCTCCTCGGTGCGGAAGAAATCGAAATTGCCCGCGTAGATCCGTCGTTCCACCTTCAACGCATCGAACTCGCCTGCCGGGACCTTCACCCGTTC